>NZ_JBITMC010000007.1:0-254209 GCF_044465805.1 Micromonospora sp. NPDC049497
ACACATTGGCCGACGCCGCTTCCGGCATCGCCAACCTCCACAACATCATCCTCACCGGCTGACCACCGGCCCGGCGCCGAGCAACGCCTTCACCCCGTTACGAGACGTCCCTTAGCACGGCTTCGCTCACCGCTTCGGTGACGTCAATTGGTGACGTCGGTTATCGGAACTGTTCGAATGCCTGTCGTATGGCTATCTCCGCGGCTCCGGCCACAAGTTAAACCTCCGGGCCTGGCGCTGCAAGATCGTCGTCGTATTCTGGTCGGCGAGTTGCGAACCACGGCGCGGTGAGGTCCAGGGCTGCTCCGCTTGCCGTCGGAATGGCAAGATCGTGCCTCGTGATCGATGATTTCGCTAAGGACGATCTGCACGGCCAGCTCAGGTCGATCCGTCAGGCGCTGGTGTGGAAGCTCGAGGGCCTGTCCGAGTACGACGTCCGGCGTCCTTTGACAGAGACGGGGACCAACCTCCTTGGCCTGGTGAAGCACTTGGCGACCCTGGAGGCCTGGTATTTCGGTGAGGTTTTCGGCCGCCCGTTCCCGGAGCCGCTGGGGCGATGGCAGGACGCGGACGGCAGCGACCTGTGGGTGACCCCGGGCGAGACCCGCGAGCAGGTCCTCGACTTCTATCAACGTGCCTGGGGGCATGCGGACGCGACGATCGAAGAGCTTCCCATCGACGCGCCTGGCCACGTGCCGTGGTGGTCGCGGCCGGACGTCAGGCTGTTCAACATCATGGTCCACGTCCTTCAGGAGACCACCCGGCATGCCGGACACGCTGACATCCTGCGTGAGCAGCTCGATGGCCGGACCGGGGTGAGGGCTGAGTACGAGGAGCGGATCGACACGGCGGCCCGGCATGCGTACTGGGCGAAGATCGAGCAGGCTGCGCAGGAAGCGGCCAGCGGCTCGCATCATGCTGACCTATCCGACACGCATCGCGCGGTGGGGACGCCGTGAGAAATCCGGATCTCGTGGAGGTTCGCCCGCGAGGGCGGTCATCGTCGCGGCTGCGGTCGCGTTCATCATCTCCCTGTTCGGCACGCCGGTGGCGGTTCGCGTCTTCACCGCGCTCAAGCGCCGAGGACCCGGCCCTGCTGATCCAAGCCGCAGCCGGCGCCCGCACGAACCGTCTCGGGATCTGGGCCGACTCCGAGACCCTGTTGGCCTACGAATACCGGGCAATGGAGAAGCTGTTCCAGATCACCCGCAAGAAAGTCGCCGACCAGCCACTCTCAAGGTCGATCAGCGGTCCTGGCGCGAGCGGTACTGCGCCGACATGCGCACCCGAACGCTGCACGGCCCCGAGGACTACTTCGACATTGACCCGGAGTACCGGCTGTGGATCTGGCCCCAGGACCTCCGCGACGCCGTCGGCCGCCTCAACCTGACACCCGCACCGCAGCCCGTCGGCGTCAACTAGCGCTCCAACCATGCGGTCTGGCCTATTGGTACCACATGCGGAACGGACCTCGCTGAGCATCGTCGGTCGGCCTTGAGTGCTGCCCAGACGGCCATCTTCCTGCTAGCCGCATTCGCGGCGGTTGGCGGCCTTCTGCTACAACGGTCTGCGTGCGTGCGGAGCCGGACGTCACGGGGGTCCAGGGCGGCCCGTCGAGACCCGGGCGGCGCGTCCTGGAGCAGCTCGGCGCGGTCTGGTTGCTCGGGTCGGCGCTGCTGACCACCGCCATCCCCGCGCTGGCCCCGCTGCTTCTCGTCGGCTGGGGCGCGGTGCTGGTCGGGCTGCTGGTCGTGGTGGTCCTCGTCGTCGGGCTGCTGTGGCTGATCGCCCGGTCCACGGCGTCCGTCACGGTCCTCGGTACCCGTCCCGGCCTCTGGGCGTTGCTGGTCCTCGTCGGTGGGCTGGCCATGGCCCGGCTCGGCTGGCGCTGGACCGACGAGGTGGGGCTCGGCGTCAGCTCCGACGCGACGCTCACCCTGCTCCTGGGCGGCGTGCCGTACGTCCTCGTCGCCGGGCTGCTGCTGCGCGGGTGGCGGCCGCGGCTCGCCGCCGGGCTCGCGCTGGTCGGCCTTGTGGGCCTCGGCCTGGTCGCGCTCGCCCGTTCCGGCCCCGACGAGGTCACCGAGCGGCTGCGGTACGCGGCCCAGGACCGCCGAGCCGCGTACGTGGTCGAGGTCCCTGGATACCGCCCCGTCGACCCCGCCTACGGCGGCAAGCTGGGTGCCGGGGAGTTCGCGCCCGCCGACCCGGCCGCGGTGCCGCCGGCGCGCCACGTCAACGTGATCGCCGGCCCGGTCGTCGGCGACGCGCGGGGGGAGTGCGGCCAGCCGCACCTCGACGCCGCCCCGTCGGTGCAGAGCTGCGCCACCGAACCGGGCGGGGCGGTCTATCTTCGCGGGGTCGTCGAGCACGGATACCAGGTGACCCGCGGCGACCGCGGCGTCGTCGTCCTGGGCTCGCTGGCCGTCGACCGTGAACTGCTGCGCCGCGCCACCCGCACGCTACGCCCGGCGACCGCCGTCGACCTGCCCACCGAGGAACGGCCGGCCGACCTGTTCGTGGTCGACCTGCCGGGTTACCGGGCCCAGCCACTCGGCATCCCTCGGGGCGTGGGCTACGCCCCCGCCGACCACACTGGCGGCGCCGCCAGCGTGCGCATGGCGCTGCACGTCACGTTCGCCGAGCAGGACCCGTGCTTCCAGGCCGCCTGCACGTCCGAGGGCGACGGGCTCACCTACGTTCGGCGCGAGGACAGCCACGGGTACGTGCTCCGTCGGGGTGATGTGGACGTCGGTGTCACCGGCGGCGTCTCCGTCGACCGGTCGCTGCTGCGGGATGTGGCGCTGGCGGCGCGTCCGGCGAGCGAGGACGAACTGCTCCGAGCCCTGCCCCCGCCGCCCGATCGGGACCTGCTGGACCGGCTCCGGGCCTGGCTGCAGACCCGCACCTGACGACTCTGCCGACCGCCCCGCATCCGTACCTGGCCGCGCGCCGGCCGCAGGCGCCGAGCGGGCTAGAGTACGTCGAGGGGTGGTGGGGCATGTTCACGTTCGTCGCGTCGACGGCCAGGCAGTGGCGTGCCCACCTTGTGAGCTGGGTGGCAACGCCGGCAGCCCTCCGTAGGCACCGTCGGCGGCCGAGGAGAAGCATGGTCTCGGCAGCGGCCACCGGCTGCGGCCCAGTCTGAATCTGTGACCGCCGGCCGGGCGGAGCGGGTCATCGATTTGCGCCACGATCCGGCCTCGGCAGGCGATGAGTTCGGTGGCGACATCGAGTTGCCGCCGCCGCGACGACACCGGGTCCTGGTAATCCTGGGTGGAGACGCGTCCGTAGAACGCGCAGCCCAGCCAGCGCCCTGCTCCCACGCCGGCGGACCGTGTCTTGCCCTCGACCCACGCCGCGAGTAGATCCTTCTCACCGGCGTTCGGGCACGGACATCGCGTCGATCATGGACTGTCCTGGCGTAGTCGCTGACGAGTGTGCATGAGGGCGAAGCCGAGCAGGTTGAGCCCCTTCCATTGGCCTGGGTCGGCGGCCTCAGGGTCGTCAGCGCTGAGTCCGATGCCCCAGATCCGGTCGATCGGGCTGGCCTCGACCAGGACCCGGTCGCCGGTGCCGAGTAGGTAGGCCCGCAGATCAGCATGCTGGCCGAACTTGGCGTCGCTGCCCTGGACCACGATGCCGTGTCGGTTGGCCTCCCAGATGGTTTGGTCGAAGCCTCGGACCTGCCGTCCTAGCGTCTTGGCCTGATGCGGGTGCGACGCGGCCAGGACTTCCTCGGCGATGCTCGTGTCGCCGAACAGGATGGCTTTGGCCCACATCATGTAGTGCTCGGCGGTGGCGAACTCGTGCCCGTCGATGGAGAACGGGGCGGGCCACCACTGGCTCAGGCAACCGGCGCCGACGCTGCCGTCCGGCCGCGGCCGGTGTCCCCAGAAGTGTAGGAACTTCACCCGCTGGCCAGAGGCAACAAGGTGGGCCAGGTCGGCAACGGTACGCGGATACACGGCCGCTAGTCTCCCGGACCAGCCCACCGGGACGCAGCCAATATTTATTTGGTGGCGGCGACCGGCTGCGAACCACTATCGCCGCGTGCACTATTTGCCTTGGCGGGCTCGGGCTGGCATCATCCCGGCCATGATCGAGAGAATCGAGTCCTTCGTCCGCCGGTGAGCGTGACGACCGAGCCTGGATCGCTCGGACCCCAGATCACGTTGTTCGAATACGCTCTGCGCCTGCATCGGCAAGATCCGGAATCTCCTCTTCCGCAAGACGGCGAGCCGTATCCGGACGACGAATCTCACCGCCGGCGGCGATCGAAGTCCCAGAAGGATCGGCGACGCGACGGCGCTGACGTTGCCGCCATCCTCGATGTGCATTTCGGCAATGCCGATGCGCCACCCGGCGACCTCGTTGCCGCGTTCTGTGATGTCGATGTCCCGATCCATCGCAACGAGCACATCGCTGCCGCGGCGCTGCGCACGGATCGGCAGCGGGTACGGCAGACCGGCCGGTGGCTCGTGCGGCACAGCACTGATCGGTGTTCCGCGACAGTCGGGTTGGCGCTGCTCGCCGCCGACTGGGCAGAGGAAGACATTCCGCTGATTCAGACGATCGGCCTGCTATCGGACCGGTTCGGGCCGTTGGCCGCCGAGGCGCTGCAACGTCGCCGCGGGGGTGGACAAGCCCTGGTGTGGCTGGCCCAACGCGTCACCGGTTGGGGAAGGGTCTACGTCGTCGAGGCGCTCTGCCGCCACGGTGCCGGTGGCTCCCGGTGGTGGCTGCTGCGCCACGCCTGCGACGGCGACTTCCTCAACGGCTACTTCGCTGGCCAGGTCGCCACTGCAGCCCATCTACATGAGGCGATCATCGGAAGCGACGTTGACGACGAGCTAGTCGATCACACAGGCCGGCTGTTGAGGATCATGATTGGCTGCGGGGGCATGGGCATGACCCTGGAGCATTATCCGCCGGCATCAGCTGTGCTTGCCGCCCACGTGGCCCACCTCGTTGGGCAGGCGCCGACCGTGAGTAGGTACATCGACGCGGCGGTCATCGCCGACCAGTTGGCAGAAAAGGCCCCAGAACGATCCGGATGCACCGCCGAGCAGCGAGACGAGTTGGTGCGGCAGTACCTCGCGGTGCTCGATCGGCAAGACTGGTGCGCCACGGTTCGCTCCGACTTCGGCCCGGACAGCGATGTCTACCTCTGGTTCGTTGGCAATGTGGCAATGCGGCTGCAGTTGCGGGCATTCACCGATCCGACCGGTGATGATCGGTGAACGGTGTCCCGATCAGGGCCTGATGGAGGCGGTGCAAGCCGGTGACGAGGTGGCCGCCGGACAGGCGCTGGCCGACGGTGCGGACCCGAACGTCGCGGTGGGCCGGTTCCAAGGGGCGGTGCCGGCCGAGGCCGCGCGAAGCGGCCGGCTGAGGGTCGTGGGCCTGCTGGTGGAGACCGGCACGGGTAGACGCGTTTCGGTAGCCGACTGGCTCGCGCTACCTGTGCGCCAAGGCGTCGGTCAGCAGCGCCGTGGCGAAGTCGTGCGGGCTGACAGTGGTGGGGCGGTCATTGACCTGGCCGTCACCGAGTTCGACGACGCGCCAGGTGCCGTCGTCGCGTTGAGCGAGGTCAACAGTGACGAAGGGCAGGTCGAGGGCGGCGATCAGCGGTGTGAGCGTGGTGAGGTCGACGTCGGCGGGTGGGAGTTCGTCGGGGGTGTCGGGGTGGGCGCCGATGAGTGCGCAGGCGCCGTTGATCCACCAGGTGCGTACTTCGGCGGTGGTGAAATGTTCGAAGGCGCGCAGGACGAAGCCGCCGGTGAAGTCGTCGGCGCGTAGCTCGATGAATCGGGTGGCGATCTGCCAGGCGGTGGTGGGGTCGAGGAGGTCGGGGATGAAGGCCGCCTCGCTCCAGTGGTGTTTCATCGACTTGGTGTAGTCGCGCAGTACGGCGGCGCCGGCGCCGAGTCGCGTCCGGGCCTGGTCGAACGCAATTCGCTGCGCGCTGGTGGTCCAGGTGGAGGTCGGCGTGACCGGGGCGAGCGAGGGATACCAGCCGGGAAGTTCGTGGGCGCGGCAGTACTGGTCACTGTTGGTGCGCAAGGTTACGCCACGGGCGGTAAGGGCTTCGGTGAAGGCGGTGTACTGGTCGCTGCGGAGCATCCACCCGCGGTAGACCGCGACGCCGCCGGCAGGCACGGCTGCGACGGCGCACTGCGGGTCGTCACGGGTCAGCGCGTCGTGGTCGACCACCGCGACGTCGATCCCGGCGGCGCGGGCGGCGTGGGCCTCGGGCGCGAAGTGTCGTCGGGCAGGCGTGGCCGGAGCGGGTTCGCGGGGACCAGCAGCATCATCCGGGCATCGTGCCCGAGGTACGACGGCGGGCTCCACCTGATTCCTCCATCGGCACGGTCGCCCTGATGCTGGGGGTGCCGGCCGATTGTCGTGGGAGAGCGCCGTACGTTCCTTCGACTTCTGCTGGCGTCGCGTGCGGCAACCGTGCGGGGATGCCCGCACATCGTGGACTTCGCTGCTGCTGATCGGAACGATGTCGGTCGGTCTGCCTATGGTGTGCGCCGTGAACGCCGTCCAGACGTACCGGTACCTCCAGCCGTCCGCCTTGAGCGCCGCAGGCCTCGACCTGCAGACCAGCGGCGGCCCCACGGCCAACCCGCGTTTCTTCTCCGGGTTTCTCACCACACCGGCGGCCGCGGCTGCCGGGCTGCTTGCCGTGGCCGAGGTGGCTCGTACCCGCTACCACCAGCCGGTCAGCCCGGCCAGCCTGGACCCGGTGGTGACCGGCAGCCGCGATCGGCTGCGCTTCGAGTCCTTCTCCGGCTGCTGCGGGGTCTACGCCCGGATGGACGTGGTCCCGGCCGGCTTCGACGGTGAGATCGTCGGGCACGGCAGCACCAACGTCGACGTCAACCCGCCGCTGCGGGAGGCACTCGCCCGCGTCGGTGGGATCGAGCCGCTGCACATGGCCGTGGGCCCGGACGACCTCACGGTCTCCACCATGGATGGCACGGTGGTGGAGCGGAAGGTCCCGCTGCCGGGGCGCTGGTTGCGCGGCTTCGCCGAGGTGCATGTGCTGACCGCCGGTTTTGAACCGCGCGCCGAGATCCCCGCCGCCGAGGCGGCGGCGTTCCTGCGCCGGTTGCCCGCGGCCGGGGACCGCTCGGTGCTGTGGGCGGTGCCGGGCGGGCGTACCCTGCGGCTGACCTCGCGGCCGGTGCCGGGGGCCGTCTGTCTGGCCGGTGCGGGGCGGCTCGCGGCGCTGCGCGGGCTGCTCCGGCACGCCCGCACCCTGCGGGTGTACGGGCCGGCGGTGCGTGCCGGTTCGCCGGCCGTGCCGAGCACCTGGGAGCTGGACACCGGGGCGCTGCGGCTGTCGCTGACACTTTCTCCCGAGCCGTACCGGGGGTTTTCCGGGGAGGGGGCTGCCCTGCTCGCGCTCGCCGCTGACGAGGTGATCGACGACGCGGAGCTGGTCGGCGCGCTGCTCTCCTGGGACCCGACGATCGACGTCGCCGCGCTGGCCGACGCGGCCGGCCTGCCCGACGACCGGGTCCGCGCCGCCCTGGCCCAGCTCGGCACCGCCGGACGGGTCGGTTACGACGTCGCCGAGGGCGCTTACTTCCACCGGGTGATGCCCTACGACGCGGGCCGGGCCGAGCGGGACAACCCTCGCCTGGTCGGCGCGCGGACGCTGCTGGAGCGGGACGCGGTCCGCCGGGACGGGGAGCACGCCACGGTACGCAGTGGCGACGAGGAGTACCGGGTCCGCCGTCAGCCCGACGGGAGCCTCACGTGCTCCTGTCGGTGGTGGGCGAAGTACCGAGGACAGCGCGGCCCGTGCAAGCACGCCCTCGCGGTAACGATGGTGGCGACGCCGGCGGAGGTGGGGGTGTGACGGACTTCTTCGAGTCGCTGGTCCGTGGTGACGTCGCCGCCGTCGGGTCCGTGCTGCAGGCGCTGGACGAGCCGGCCCGGCGGAGGCTCGGCGACGAGCTGATGGCCCACGTCCGGCGTCGGCGGGACAACTGGTGGTGGGGCAAGGAGGCGACCGCCCTAGCGGTGGCCGCCGTGGGCACGCTGAGCACCGCGACGAAGGCCGCGACGCTGCTCGGCCGGCGGTCCGTCATGCTGCGGGACGCCGACCCCGAGCCGGTGGTCGTTGCGGCCCGGCAGCGGGGAGTGACGTGGCTGGCCGACCTGGCGTACCGGCTGGCCGATCGGCTTCGCCGCAGCGAACCGTGGGAGGGCTGGCATTTCACGGCCGGGCTGCTGGAGGCCGAGAAGGTGGCACCGCCGACCGGAGACGCGTTCGTCGCCGGCTGGGCGTACGCGTTGTGGTGGCAGCGACCCCACGACGGGCAGCAGCGGCCCCTGCTCGACCGGCTGCGCGCCGACCCGTTCCTGGAGGCGCTGCTGCCCCGGCTGTTCGAGGTCGACGGGGTCGGCGCCGACCTGTCGTTCGGCGGCGACGGGCAGGCCGTGCCGCGGGCACTGGCCGCGCTGGCGACCGAGGGGCGGCTCGACCCGGCGCTGCTGCTGGACGGCGTCCTCGGTCGGCTGCTACGGGGGGACCGACCGCACGCGCTGCGTCCGTTCCTCGCCCTGCACGAGCAGCTGGCACCCGCCCCCGACGAGGTGGCGGCGCGGGCGAGCGCGTACCTGCGGCTGCTCGCCGACGCGCCAGGGCCGGTCGCCACAGCGGCCCAGCGTGCGCTGCGGGACCTGGGTGACGCCGTAGAGCTGGAGTCGCTGTCGGACGCGGCCCGAACGGTGCTCACCCGGCCGGAGAAGGCGCTGGTGCGGGCGCAGCTGTCCTGGCTGGACCGGCTCGCCCGGCAGCATCCCGAGCGGGCGGCGGAGATCGCCGACGTCCTCGCCGTGGGAGCCGAGCACCCCGCAGCCGACCTGCGGGATCGGGCGGTGACGCTGGCGCAGCGGCACGGTCACCAGCCGGTTGCCACGCTCACGGTCGCGGTGGCCGGTGACGAGCTGCCGCAGCCGCCGCAGCCGGCAGCCGCCCTGCCCCCGATCACCGAGGTGGACGAGCTGGTCGAGGAGGTGTCCGGGCTGCCCGGTGGGCGGTGGCCCGCGCCGGCCGTGGAGCGGGTCCTCGACGGTCTGGTCCGGCTGGCCACCACCGAGCAGGACCGGCTGGCGGCCGCCCTGCTGCCGGTGCTGCAGCGTAGGCAGGTGGGGGCCTACGACCACCCGTGGTCGGTGTTCAACCTGTCGGTCCAGCTGCACGGCGTCCTGCTGGCAGCCGCGGCGCCGGCCGAGGCGGCCACCCGCCGCGACCAGTGGTCCGGCATCCTCAGCCAGTCGCTGACCCGGACGTTGCGCCCGTTCCGGAACCGGCCGGCCGTCGAGCCGCCCCGCCAGTCCGCGCTCACGCTGGTGTACTGCGCCCGGCTCGCCGAGATCGGGCAGCGGCTGGACGGGCGGGACGACCCCGGGCTGCTGGCCGCCCCCACCTCGGCCACTGGCGCCGTCGACCCAGCCGCGCTCTACGAACGGCTGGCCGCACTCGGCGACCGCCCGGTATGGCGGTGGGATCTCACCCAGGCGCTGCTGCGGCTGCCCGTCGGCATTGACGAGGCGCTGGCGGCCCGGGCCGAGGCGCTCGGCACCATGGCCGGCGACGAACTGGCCGGCTGGCTGCGCGGGGACGTTCTACCGGCGCCGGTGCACCAGGTGGTGACGGTCGGGCGGCGGCAGCGCAGGGGCACCTACGACGTCGGCTACGACCGGCTGCCGGTCCGGCGCACCATCGTCGCCAGCGCCCCGCCCGAGGGCGTAGCGGACCCGCTCGGGCTGCTCACCGTGCCGGCACTGATGAACGGACGGGGGCACGGCGGCTGGGGCGACCTGTGGCCGGTACTGCTGCCGGGGCACCGGGGCCTGGTCGCCGCCCACCTGCTGCCCGACTTCGCCAGAGCCGCGCAAGAGGACGTCCGGGAGGCTGCCACGGTCCTGCCGGTGCTCGCCGAGTGCACCGGCGCGGGCGGCCCGGCGCTCGACCTGGCGCTGGCGTACGGGCTGTGCGCCCGGCACGAGGTGGACCGCGTGTCCGCCCTCGACGCCCTGCTGATCCTGGCGGCCGCCGATGAGCTGGACGCTCCGGGCGTCGGCAGGCAACTGGGCGCGCTCGCGGCGGACAGCCAAGTGACGCTGACCCGAGTGGCGACGCCGCTGCGCGACGCGGTCGCGGCCGGCGCGCGACTGAGCGTCTGGCGGCTGCTCGCCGCCGCCCTGCCGCCGCTGCTGGCCGCCTCGATCCCGCCGCGCGGCACGCCCGACCTGCTCACCCTGGCGGCCGAGACGGCCGCCGCGACCGGCGTACGCATCGAGGTGCGAGGGCTGGCCGACGTGGTGGCGCGCGGCGGTGCGAGCCGGCTGGTGACCGAGGCCCGGAGACTCGCCACCGCACTGGCCACCTGACCTGCTGATCGGCCGGCACTGTCGTCGAGCTGTGACATGCTCGGCCGCCCACTGTCGAGCCAACGTCAGAGCTCGCGGCACCCACGCCGAGTGCGGGGTGCCGCGAGCTCTGGTGACGTTGCCGCGAATAGGATCTTGAGGATCTGCAGTCGGGCGGGCGGGGGTGCGCGGATGTCGAATGGTGGCGACGCGCAGTCCCGCCGGCGTTGAGCGGTGACAAGAAGCGACGAAAGGCTGACCGCATCTGTGCAGGTAAACGACCACTTACGGCAAGCGATGACAATCTCGGGGTGGCTACGGTTGGTAACAAGCCTTCCTCGGCTAACGACTCATGCGGGCGGATCTGCCGACGGAGACTGATCCTGGCGGGTGCCGGCAATTTCGGCCACCTGTTCGTGCGCCCGGTGCAGGATCGCCTCCGCCTCCCGTCGGGCGGCGGTCACCATTCTGTCGGCTTCGCGGCGCGCCTCGTTGCGGTGGTCGTTGGCTTGCTCCTCGGCTAGTTTCAGGATCTGTTCCACTCGGGTGCCCAGCCCGCTCAGGGTTGGCCGCTGCCGGTTCCGCCGTCGTCGTTCCGCGACGACCGCGCTTTCTACAGGCGCCCCGTCGCCTGCCACCCCGGCGTCCTCGTCACGGTCGGCCACGCCATCTCCGGCGAGGTCGGATCCCGTCGTACCGACCAGGGACAGCGCGACGCCGAGCGCAGCGACCGCGACACCGGACCAGACAGCGGCCGATCCGAGGGATGGACCGACCACGGCACCGACGCCGAGCCCGAAAAGGACAGTGGCAGTCTTGGCTGGCTTGCGCATAGCTCCTCCTCACGTGGTGCGGGCAGAGGTCGCCGGCTTCAGCTCGACGAACAGGTCGTACCGGTCAATCGCCGACGGAAGCTCCAGCGCGTCAGGGCTGCGGGATCAGCCGAGCTCGTCGCCACCGGTGACGGATATGGCGGACATCCAAGACGCGATCTGCCGCGAGCCGGGCACGAGACGTGGTCCCAGGGCTAATCTCAGGTCAGGGGCGCATACCATCGCGCGCCGGTGAGCAGGATCCGAGTTGCCTGGGTCCGGTTCCACTCGACCCGCATGCCGTGTTTGCGAAGAACCGGAAAGACAAGTTCGTCCAGCAGGCGCTCCACGTCGGCCTGGTACCGGGCCTGCCTGTCGTCGTCAGACAAAGTGTCATAGGCCGCCTTGTCGAAGTCCCGGGGCGGATAGGCGCCGTAGCCGAGGTAGACCGAGCCGTCCAGGCTGGAGACCAGTGACTCGGTGTCCTGCTGGTCATACCAGAGGTACCCGCGCCAGTGCCGAGTCTCGTCGCGCTCGTCGTGGATCTCGGCAGCAGCGCAGGTGCCGCAGCAGCTGAAGTTTCCCCTCGCCAGCACACCGAGCCGGTTGAGCTCGGCAAAGGCGAGGCTCAGGTTGCTCTGCACGTCACCCCATTCGCGCTGCTGGTCTCGCCGGACGTCGAGCGCCCTTTCGTAGGCCGCCGCGAGCTCCTCGTCGGTGACACCGTGGCGCTCCTCATCATCGTCGAGGTAGTCAACGAACTCTCCGGCGTCGTCCTCCCCACGCACGATCCAGGCCCAGATCTCGTGCTCGATCTCGGTGCGAGCCGGCTCTGCGATCCGATCGGGCAGGAATCTGATGCCGTCGGGACGGTCGTTGTAGGCCCACTCGCTCATGAGGGCGATCATGACACGGGCGCCGAACCGCGCACGGGTAGGCCAGTTGCCTGCGGGGAGCCGTCGTCTCCGCGCACCGACGAGTTGGTGGATGTGCCTCGCTCCGCGCGGACCGCGAGGATCTGCCACCGCGATTGCGTCGGTGCGATCAGAAGGCGCTGATCCGTGACACGGTGGCGAGGTAGAGTCTCGCGTCGTGGCGGCACAGCTAGATCAACACGGCGACGATGGCCGCCGTCTCGGTCAAGAAGCGATGCGGCGGCTGCGGCTCAGATCCGTCTGTGCGGTCGACCCCGGGCTCACCGACGCGGAACTTGACCGAATCGAGCAAGAATTCGGATTCCGGTTCGCCGTCGATCACCGGGCTTTCCTGTCCGCCGGGCTGCCGGTGAACACCCGACCCGAGCCACGCGAGCCGGGCGTGATCTACGCACACTCGCAGCCGTGGCCCGACTGGCGGAACGCAGACCGTGACATGCTGCGCGGTGTGCTGGACTGGCCCAGCGAAGGAGTGCTGTTCGACGTCGAGAACAACGGCTTCTGGTACGACGGCTGGGGTTCACGCCCAAGCGGCACCGCATCGGCACTGGCCACAGCGACGCACATGCTGGCGCAGGTTCCGACGATGGTGCCGGTGTACGGGCATCGGTATCTCCCTGGTGAGCCCACGGCCTTCGGCCACCCGGTGCTATCGATGTGGCAGACCGACATCATCTACTACGGGTTGGATCTGGCCGACTACATAGACCGGGAGTTCGGTCGCAGGGGCCCAGGCGAGACCCCGTGGGAGCCAAAAGCGAGCGTCGAGTTCTGGCGCGACCTACTCTGAGCCGCACTCTTCCGGCCATTTCATCTGCCGTGGCATCGCCAGGCTAAGAGCTGTCTCGCAACTCTTCTGGTCACGAATCCCGGTGGACTGTCAGGAGCGATGATCGGAAACTGTGGCGATGGAGCCGACAGAGACTGCGCTGATCGTCGCCGTGCCCGAGGCCGAGCGGGCCGTGGGGCGCTTCCGATCCGCTCTGGACATCGCAGGCAGCTGGGGAGTGCCCGCTCATGTGACCGTGCTCTACCCGTTCTTGCCCCCAGACCGGATCAACGACGATGTGCTCGCCACCCTGAGCCAGATCTTCGAAGCCATACCGCGGTTCGATATCTCGTTCGCAGAGGTCAAGTGGTTCGGAGACACCGTGGTATGGCTCTCGCCGCAGCCGGATGGCGGGTTGCGCCAACTCACCGCAGCCGTGTGGCGGCGATTCCCCGAGGCTCCGCCGTATGCCGGCTCCCATGCCGACGTCGTACCGCACTTGACCATCGGCCATGACGCCCCGAAGCACGTCCTGGCCCAAGCCGCCGAGGCTGTCGCCGGCCACCTGCCGATCCGCGCCACCGTCGATGCGGTCCGGCTCATTGCCGGGGCACCGGAACCCGACTCCTGGCAAACACTGCGCGAGTTTCGGCTCGGCAGGGCATAGCGCCGCTGCATAGCTGCGCCCCTCAGCCGGCCCGTACTGACCCAACTCGGGACGGCACGTAGCGATCGGCAACGATGTCCGCGTGCAAGCGATCACCACGTCAGCCCGTAAGCGCTACGGGCTGCAGGTGTCGGGTCAAAGCGGCGAGTTGGTGAGCCGCTCCAGCTCGGCGGCTGCGACCCGGCGCAGTGTGGCGTCGGTATCGCGGGTGTAGCGGTGAAGGATGTTCTGTGCGGCGGCTGGTGCGAGCTGCCGCACGACCACGGCGACCCGTTGCCGAACCATGGGGTCGCCGTCGTCGGCCAACTCGACCAGAAGGTTCTCCCAGCGTGACGGCGGGGCCTCGGAGCTGGCCAATCCGCTGACCGTGGCCGCCCGTACCGCCGCCTGAGCGTCACGTGCCAGCTCCACCAGCCGCGGGGCCACCCGGGGATCCGAGTCGACCGCTCTCGGAAGTGCCTTGGCGGCATGGACTCGCAGCTGGGGGTTCGCATCGGCGGCCAGCAACAGCAGCGTGTCGACCGCCGCTGGCCCACCGACGGACCCGAGGGCCTCAACGGCACGCTCACGGACGTGCCGGTCGGAGTCGTGGACAAGCCGCTGCAGCGTGGGGGTCGCCTCGTCGCTGCCGAGGCGCCCGAAGGAGTAGGCGAGCATGGACCGGACCCGCGGCGCCTCGTCGGCGACCAGGCCGATGAGAGGCGCGACGGCGTCGCGGCGGCCGGTGTAGCCGAGCCTGCTCACCGCGGATGTCCGCACCTGCTCGTCCGGGTCCCGCAACGCCGCGACGAGGGTGTGGAACGCCCGGTCGTTACCGGCGGGGTCAGGGATCGAACCGATCGCGATGGACCTGATCGTCGCGTCGGTGTCGATCGCGGCAGCCGAGAGCAGCTCCACGTCTTGCGCGTCGATCACGAAGCCCAGCGCCCACAGCCCGACGCGGCGCAGGTCCGGCGTATCAGCGGTGGCGAACTCGCGGGCCACGCCCCGGCCAGCGGTCGTGTCGCCATGCAGCAGCTCGATGATCTCGGACTGCAAGGAGTCCTGGTCGTCGCCGAGATCGGTGGCTGAGGCGCGAAGTAGCGCCGGCAGGGCCGCGGTAGCGTCGATGCCGGCCAGGACGGCGGCGATCAGGTCACGACCGTAGAAGTTCTTTTCGTCGAGAAACCGTTGCAATGCTTCCAGCAGGTGAGGCACCAGGGTGGTGTCGCCGGATGCCGCCAGCGCCGTGACGGCCGGCGCGATGTCGTCGTAGTCCTCGTCCAGCTGCACGGCATGACGGATCACCGACTCCAACGCCCCATGGCTGTCGATCACCCGGTCACTATGCCACCACACCGCAGCCGCAGAAGTTCCTGGCTGCTGGCGGCAGGTTTCTACATCGGAGGGAAGCCGGGCTGCACCATACGTGGTGAAATGAAGCGGAAGTGGGCCTCGATCCGCGCCACTCGGCGACGAGAGTTTCGCGTAGACGCGGTTGGCGCGCGTGGACTCGACCGGCGCGGTAATGCATGGATACGTCGCGAGCTTGATCGGTAACCTGGACCGGTGCCTCCGCAGCTCCCTCACCCCGAGCCTGGCGTGCCAGATACGAGGGGTCCGATGTGGTACATCTGGTGGCTGATCCGCTGCCAGCCGTGGCGGGTGCTGCGCGGCAGCCTGATCGGTACGGCCTGGATGCTCGGGTTGTCTGCCCGGCCGTACCTCGTCGCCCGCGCCATCGACGATGGGCTGCGCGCATCCGACTACCGGGCGCTGGTGTGGTGGGTGGCCGCGATCCTCGTCGCGGGGGTGGGCTTGGCGTACCTGGGCATCATGCGGCACCGCACGATGACGTTCGTCCGGGAGGATGCGTCGGCCCGCTCCGCGGCGGTCCTGCTGCGTCACCTGTCCCGGATCGGTGCCGTGCTGCCGCGCAAGCTCGCCGCCGGGGAGGTCGCCACCGTCGGCGGCGCCGATGTCACGCACACCTCGGCGGTGCTGACGATGACCGGGCCGGGTGTGGGCGCGGTCCTCGCGTACGCGTTCGTCGCCGTCGTGCTGTGGTCGGTCTCCCCGCTCCTGGCGCTGTTCGTGCTGCTCGGCGTGCCCGCGACGGTGGTGGTCGTGGGACCCCTGCTGCGCCGCCTCGAACGGGTCGAGTCGGTCTACCGGCAGCAGCAGGGCATCCTCACCACCCGCGCCGGAGACATCGTGGCCGGGCTGCGCGTGCTCGCCGGGGTCGGTGGGCGCGGCCTGTTCGCCCGCCGGTACACGGCCCGCTCCCAGAGCCTGCTGACCGAGGGATACCGGGTCGGCGCCGTGAACAGCTGGATCGAGGCCTTGACGGTCGTCATCCCGGGCGTCTTCCTGGCCGCCGTGGTGTGGCTGGCGGCGCGGATGGCCGCGGCTGGCGACATCACGGTCGGGCAGATGGTCGCCGTCTACGGGTACGTGGCGGTCCTCATCGTGCCGGTCTGGTTCCTGCTCGAGGGCGGCTACCAAGTGATCCGCGGCCGAGTCGCCGCCCGCCGGATCGTCGCCCTGCTCAACCTGACTCCGGACGACGCCGCACCGCCTTCCGGAGTTGGCGGGGCGGCAGTCCAGCCCGCTCCGGACCGGCCCACCGGACTGCACGACCCCGCCACCGGGCTGACGGTACCTGCCGGGCGGCTGCTCGCCGTCGCCGCCGATGACCCGGCCGAGGCCATCGCGCTGGCCGACCGCCTCGGGCGGTTCGTCGCCAGCGACGTGACCTGGGGTGACGTGCCGCTGTCCGGGGTTGCGCTCGACGAGGTACGGGCTCGGATCCTCGTCGCCGACCACGACTCGTACCTTTTCGCCGGGACGCTGCGGGAGATTCTGCGTACCCGGCCGGGTGTAGGCGACGCCGACATCAGAGCGGCGCTGGGCACGGCGTCGGCCGACGATGTCGTCGACGCCCTGTCACACGGGCTCGCCACGCCGATCGGCACCCGGGCCCGTACCCTCTCCGGCGGCCAGCGCCAACGCATCCGGCTCGCCCGGGCCCTGCTCGCCGAACCGAACGTACTGATCCTCATCGACCCGACGTCGGCGGTGGACGCGCACACCGAGGCGCGCATCGCGCAGCGACTCCAGGCGGCGCGGGCCGGGCGAACCACGATCGTGCTGACCACGTCGCCACTGCTGCTCGGGTGCGCCGACACGGTCGCGCACCTGCGCGAAGGCCGGATCGTCGGGACCGGCACCCACCTCGAGCTGCTCGAACAGGACCGGAGCTACCGGGCGCTGGTGTCCCGGCGCAGTGACTCCGGCGATACCCAGGAATCCGTCGGCGTCGACGGGGCGCTGCGGTGACCGGGCTCCCCGTCGCGGACCGGGCCGTCGTCCGCCGGGCCGCGCGGGACCTGATCGCCCGGGACCGTCGCGCGGTCGCCATCGTGCTGGTGCTGCACGGCGCCGCCGCGGTCGCCGGGCTCGCCGCACCATGGTTGCTGGGCAGGATCGTGGACGAGGTCGCCGCTGGTGCGGGCGCGGCCGCAGTGGACCGCCTGGCGCTCGCGATCGGCGTCTGCGTGCTGGCCCAAGGGCTGCTCGCTCGGTACGCCCAGTACGCCGGCCACCGATTCGGCGAGCGTGCCGTCGCCCGACTGCGCGAGGAGTTCGTCTCGCGGACGCTCGACCTGCCCGTCTCGCTCGTCGAGCGCGCCGGCACCGGCGAACTTGCCACCCGCAGCTCGGTTGATGTGACGACCGTCGGGACGACCGTCCGCGACGTGGTGCCGGTCATCGTCATCGCCTCGACACAACTGTCGCTTCTCTTCGGCGCGATTTTCCTGCTGCACCCGCTGCTCGGCCTGGTCGCCTTGACCGGGCTACCGTCGATCTTCGCGGTCACCCGCTGGTACCTGCGTCGCGCCAGGCCGGCGTACCTTGCCGAGGGGGCCGCGACCGCCGAGCTGACCGAGGCGCTGACCACGACCGCGGAGGGTGCCCGCACCGTCGAGGCGCTCCGCCTCGGCGCCGATCGCATCGCCTACGGCACGCAGCGCATCGGCCAGGTGTGGGCCACCCGCCGGGCGACCCTGGCCCTGCGCTCCGTCTTCTTCCCCGTGGTGGAGGCGAGCTACGCGTTGCCGATCGCCGCGGTGCTGCTCATCGGCGGGTTCGTCCTACCCAAAGGCATGGTGACGCTCGGTGAGGTTGTCGCCGCCGCGCTCTATCTCCAGCAGGCAATCGATCCCCTGGACCGGCTACTGCAGTGGATGGAGCAGGCCCAACGCGGCCTCGCCTCATTCGCCCGCGTGCTCGGTGTCGGCCAGAAGACTGAACCGGAGAACCGCTCCGGCCCCGTCACGGTCGCCCCGGCCGCAATCGGGATACCGGAACCGCGCGGCACGGCGTCCACGCCGTCGGGGGAGCGGCTCGTGGTACGCGGCGCGCGATTCTCCTACGCCGACGGCCCCGATGTGCTGCACGGGATCGACCTCGAGGTGCACCCTGGCGAACGTCTCGCCATCGTCGGCCCTTCGGGCGCCGGGAAATCCACCCTCGCCCGGCTGCTCGCCGGAATCGACGCGCCACGCGAGGGTGTGGTGAGCCTCGGTGGCCGCCCGATCACCGACCTGGACCCGACCGAGCGGCGCCGCCGGATCGCCCTCGTCACCCAGGAGCACCACGTCTTCATCGGCTCGCTGCGCGACAACCTCGCCTTCGCCGCGTCTGGCGCGTCCGACGAACAGATGCGCTCCGCACTGGTAGCCGTGGGCGCCGACTGGTATACCGACCTGCCCGACGGCCTCGACACGCAACTCGGCGACGGCGCCCGCGAGCTCAGTGCCGCCGACGCCCAACAGCTCGCGCTGGCAAGGCTCGTGCTCGCCGACCCGCACACGCTGATCCTCGACGAGGCGACCGCCGCGCTCGACCCGACAACAGCCCGGCGCACCGAGCGGGCGCTCGCCGCCGTAGTCACCGGGCGTACCGTCATCGCCATCGCCCACCGTCTCAACACCGCGCACGACGCCGATCGGGTGGCAGTACTCGAAGACGGCCGGCTCACCGAACTCGGCAGCCACGACGACCTCGTTAACGCCGACGGCGCCTACGCCGCCCTCTGGCACTCCTGGCACGGATGAACAAGCATTAAGTGGTGGCAGACCAGTTCCTTATCCCATCCCACGAGCGTCTCCGCACGCCAGGGACGACACCACGGCTGGGGCCTGCTGCACCGGCAGGTGGCATCTGAGATGGCTTGCCCTGTGGGCGGGCTGGAAGGATGTCGCTGGGCCCAAGCCTTACCCCCGAGAGTTCCGTGATGACGTGGTGCGTGTGGCTCGTGACCGCGAGGTGGGAGTAATTGTCGAGCAGATCGCAAAGGACTTCGGGGTGCACCCGATGACGTTGTTCAAGTGGTTGCGTCGGGCCGACGTCGACGCCGGCGTCACGCCTGGGACGGCCGGCGGCGAGTCGGTCGAGCTGCGGGAGGCGCGCAAGCGGACCAGCTTGTTGGAGCAGGAGAACGAGGTTCTGCGCCGGGCCGCTGCCTACTTGTCGCAGGCGCATCTGCCGGGAAAGAGCTCTACCCGCTCGTGAGCGAGCTGGCCGCCGACGGGATCCCGGGGCGGTGACGTGCCGGGTGTTGAAGATCGCTCGTCAGCCTTACTACCGGAGGCTGGCCCGGCCAGTCACCAGCGCTGAGCAGGTGGCGGCGTATCGGGCCAACGCGTTGTTCGACGCTCACCGTGATGATCCGGAGTTCGGCTACCGGTTCCTGGTCGACGAGGCTCGCGATGCGGGGCAGCCGATGGCCGATCGCACCGCGTGGCGGATCTGCTCGGGTAACGGCTGGTGGAGTGCGTTCGGCAAGAAAAAGCGTCGCGGCAAGGGCGGCAAGGTAGGCCCACCCGTGCACGACGACTTGGTCCAGCGGGACTTCACCGCCGACGGCCCGAACCGGCTGTGGCTAGCCGACATCACCGAGCACCACACCGCCGAGGGCAAGCTCTACCTCTGCGCGATCAAGGACGTCTGGTCCCACCGCATCGTCGGCTACTCCATCGACTCGCGGATGAAGTCCCGCCTGGGGTGTCGCCGCGCTGGACAACGCCGCCGCCAGACGCGGTGACCTGGAAGGTTGCATCCTGCACACCGACCGCGGATCCCAAGGCGGATTCAACCGGTCGTCGCAACACCGGGTTGCTGGAGCGATCGTAGGTGTTCGTCGAGGACTTCGGCTGGTGTCTTCCATTCGAGGGTTTTCCGGGGTCGGCTGTTGAGGGCGTGGGCGACGGCGTTGATCTCGTCGGCGCTCCATCGGGACAGGTCGGTGCCTTTCGGGAAGTACTGCCGCAGCAGGCCGTTGGTGTTTTCGTTGGTGCCGCGTTGCCAGGGGCTGTGGGGGTCGGCGAAGAACACCGGGACGCCGGTTTCGACCGTGAAGCATGCGTGCGCGGACAGCTCTTTGCCGCGGTCCCACGTCAGTGACCGGCGCAGTTGCTCGGGCAGTTGGGTGATCGTCTCGGCGAGGGCTTTGCTCATCGTGATAGCTCCATAGCCGGCGAGAGCGGGGCCGTTCTTCGTCCGCGGGATCACACCCCAGCCGGCCTCACGAGGCAGGTGGACCAGCATCGTGAACCTCGTCGTCCGCTCGACCAATGTCCCGATCGCGGAGCGCTGCAACCCGATGATCAGATCCCCTTCCCAGTGCCCGGGGACGGCACGGTCGGCGACTTCAGCGGGCCGTTCACTGATCAGGGTGTCGCTGGTGACGTGCGCCCACGCGCGTTGCTTCGCGCGGGCTCGGGGAACGCGAAGCGCCCGACCGGTCCGCAAGCAGGTGACGAGTTCGCGCTTGAGGGCACCACGGCTCTGGACATAGAGCGCCTGGTAGATCGCCTCGTGGCTGATGCGCATGGACTCATCCTCCGGGAACTCGGCCCTGAGCCTGCGGGAGATCTGCTCCGGGCTCCACCCGGTCGTCCATGCCCGATCGGCCCGGTGAGGCTTGTTGCGGCCCTTCCACTGCGGGCCCTGCGGGCCGATGACCGGCCGGCCGTCCGCTGTCCGGATCACACCGGCAAGCCGTTGCTGGACATACTCTCGGAGCCGCTCACTGGCCAGCAGCTTCGCGGTCTTCGGCCGACGGGCCCGACGTTCCGCATGCCACTGCGCGGTCGAGGCCTTGTAGTCCAACCGGTACGTCCTGGTCGAGGCGTTACGCCGTAACTCCCGCGAGATCGTCGACGGGTCCCGGCCGAGCCGGCGTGCGATCTCCCGAACGCCCAGGCCCTGCGCCCGCGACAGAGCGATGTCCTCGCGTTCGCTGAACGACAGATAGCGGCCCGACACCTTCGGCGGCAACCCAGGATTCACGCCGCCAGCGTGCCGGAACCACCGGAACCCGACCGGCGAGGACACGCCAGCCGCCGTGGCCGCGTCCTCAGTCATCACACCCGATCGGATCGCAACCCAGAACTTGACCCTGTCCTCACGCCACGCCACCGTCGGCCGCCCCGGCGAAGGAAGCTGCCCCCGATACTTCCGAACCTGCTTCTGCCTCGGCCCAATACCCATCGCTCCACCTCTCCGACAAGGTGTTGCGACGACCGGTTGAATCCACCCAATTCCGGTCCAGGAAGTTCGTCCGCGTCCTCAGCCGTCACCACATGGGCGGATCGATGGGCGCGTCCGCGCCGCCCGAGACAACGCCGCCATGGAATCCCTCTTCGGACCCCTGCGGACAACGTCCTGAACCGACGATCATGGGCCACCCGCGAGCAACTACGGATCGCGATCGTGACCATCACCCGCGGGCCGCTGGCCGCCCGGCGGGCGATCCGACCCGTGAGGCAGCCGATGGATCCGAACCCGGCGAAACTTCGCGGTCGTCACCCTGTGCACCACCCGAGCGGCCCTGCCGCAGCTCTACGGCCGCAGCGGCAGGTGGGGAGCCGACGGTCGTCAGCCCCCACCTTCATCGCCGCAATCGGACAATTGAGCGATGCTGCAGGCGTCAGCGCCCGGTGGACACGATGTTTGAGGAACGCCCGTTCTGCTCGTCGCGCTTCAGGCGCTTCGCAGTCTGCTTCTCCTTGATCGTCTTACCCTTCTTCTTGACGTTCGCCTTGGTCGTCGAGTCCTTGGACATGATCGAACCTCCTGGAGCAGGTCGGTGAACGTGCAGCGTGTTACTCGCCTGATCACGGCGTGCAGGTGACGGAAGACCCGCGCGGCGGGCGCGAGGTCCTTCACTGCACGCCGACCCTACGCTGTTCCAGCTCTTGCCGACGTTCGGAAGTGCATCGCCGGTGGTGAGGCAATAGATCGTGTCGCCCCACCGACATGAACCCCCATGCCTGCGGAAGGCGGGATCGCGACGGGTGGGAACACCCCGTTCTCCTGGTGACCGAAGGTTTCGATGGTGGGGTAGTGGAACGCGGTGGGACGCGGTGGGACCCTGACGACGTCCGTGGTCCGGCCCCCCGTTTACCCCCCGAAAACCCCCGCCTGCGGTTGACAATCAGTGACAAAAGACGGTCATCGCCGGATCGCGTCGGTGCAGCTCAGCGCCTATTTCTGACCGCCAATGACAAGGTTGGGGTGGCTACGGTCGGTAACAAGGGGTCGTCGGTTCGAATCCGGCCGTCCCGACAGAGTTCAGAGGGCTGATCCGGAACTTGGATCGGCCCTCTTCGGCGTTCTGGGGACCAAGATCGGTCAAGCTGGCGGTGGCTGGCGCTCCTTGACCGCTGGTCAAGTCTCAGGCGCCCAGCCGGTATACCTGCCGAATTTCGCTTTTCAGATCAAGGCGGCCCGCAAAGGGGTCGCGCTCGGCCTACTGGCGGCGCAAGCGCCGGCATCGGCCGCCGCGCCGGCCGATGAGGGGCATTCCTCCGGCGGGGGCCAGACGACTCGGGGATGAGTTGCCGAACGGTTCCGGTTCGTGGGTGGCGGGATGGCGAAAGGTCGCAAGGGGTGGTTGCGTCTGGCGACGACCTCGAAATGGCCAGGGGCCTAACGGCTCACTGGGCGCGCTTGGGCCAGATGAGGCCCTGGTCGGTCCAGATGACACCCTTGTTGTGGCAGAGACAGAAGGGATGCCCGACGAGGTCGGTGTAGACGCGAAAGCCGTAGCCGTTGGGGCCGATGGAGTCCCGCTTCAGGGTCGCACCGAGGGCCAAAACGCGGCTCTGTTCCGCCTCGATATCGTCGACTTCGAAGTCGAGGTGGAACTGTTTGGGGTGCTCGCTGTCGGGCCACTGGGGGGCTCGGTAGTCCTCCACCCGGTTGAAGGCCAGCTCAACCTCGCCGAACTGGATACCGGCCCAATCCTCGTGGCTGCCCCCCTTGACCGGGCGACCCGTCACCTCAGAGTAGAAGGCTGCTAGCTTCAGCGTGTCCGGGCAATCGATGATGAAATCGGTGAGTCGCAGCACCCTGCGATCCTGCCACAGGATGAAATAGCCGAAGTTCGCGACAGACCCTGGTAGACAGCGAGTACCACGTGCACCGGCCGCCCGAGCCCGGTGCTGAACTGCCGCGAGCCGGCCGGGGTGAGGGGGTCAGCCCCCGCAGGATCTGCTGGACGATCCCCTACCGGCCTAACCTCCGGGTGGTCCCAGACACACGCACACAGGAACCGGCTGACGCACCGTGGGACCGAAACTGACGGAGAAACGGGACCGTCACCCACGCACGGAGCCACCGGGCAGCAGCGCGAACAGCAGCGGCACACCGCCGCCGACGAGATCGTGCGCGCCGTTGAGGCCGAGCTGCCGTAGGTCAACAAGTAGGCCGAGCAGTCCGCATCTGGTCCGCAAGAGGTCCACGGACGGCAGGGGAGTGGTGAGATGTCGAGAGGTGTTTCCGCTGCTGGAAGCCCGTCCGTACAGCTCGCAGGGCTGCCCATCTTGATCTTTACCCTCGGTCGTGGGCCCGAGTCCCTCCCGCCCACCTTATTGCTGTCTTGGCCTAGTGGTTCAGGCCCGGCTGCCCTGAGTCAGGGGGCGACCCGCGCGGGCCCACGCCGCCGTGCCCCCGGCGACCGACCGGGCGTCGATCCCGGCCCGTTCGAGCAACTCGGCGCCCACCTGGCTGCGGTTGCCGCTAGCGCAGATGACATACACCGTGCCGCCGCGGGGCAGGTCCCGGATGCTGGTGGGCAGGTGGCCCAGGGGGATGCACTGGGCGCCGGGGACGTGGCCGCCGACGTACTCGACGGGTTCCCGCACGTCGATCACCGTCGCCCCGTCCGCGTGGACGGCGGAAAAGGTTGCCATGTCGACCTCTCGCACAGCTCTACTCCTTTGACTAAATACCCCCGGGGGTATGGCGTGTCCGACCATAGCGCGCCGATCTGCCCGCCGCCAGGCGTGCGGCGGGCGGCGCCTGAAGGGGGGCCCGTGCCGTAGCTTCGCTCCCGTCTTCGAGCGGGCCAGCGAGAAGCACGCCGACATCGTGTTTGGCAAGATCGACACCGAGGCGGAGCCCGGCCTCGCAGCCGCCGCGCAGATCACGTCGATCCCAACGCTGATGGCGTTCCGGGATGGTGTGCTGGTCTTCTCGCAGCCTGGTGCCCTTCCTCCAGCGGCGCTGGAGCAGGTGATCCAGGCGGTGCGTGACCTCGACATGGATGAGGTGCGGGCCAGGGATTCGATTGGGGGTGGCGAGATGAAGCTGCGACGCGAAATGACGAGCGACGCGCTTACTCGGCTCAAGCGAGCGCGTGGGCAGCTAAACGCCGCTATCGAGATGATTGAGAGCGGTGAGGACTGTCGGGGCGCGCTGACCCAGCTCAACGCTGTGTCCAAGGCGATCCACCGGGCCGGCTACAAGATCATCGCGTCGGGGATGCGGCACCGCCCGGCCGCGCGTGACCGTGTCGAGCAGCCGGAGATGACCGAAGAGGAACTGGAGAAACTGTTCCTGGCCCTGTCGTGACCCGCTAGCGTCGCCTCAAGTGACTCCGGTGGCTGTTCGCGTACTCGGCCCGGCGGTGCAGCAGCACCAGGGCCATGGCGGGCAGCATCAGGATGTGACCCGCGGTCATCGCCGCCGATTCAGGGAGCGCGCCGAGCCAGAACGGCACGAGCAGTACCGCGAACGATAGGAGCATCGCGGCGTTCATCTCCACGATGCCGGCCCACGGGTGGCGGCGGTAGTACATCCAGAGCGTCATGCCCGTACCCATGCTGAGCGTCATGACAACGACGCGCCCCTCAAGCCGATCCGACAGGTCAGCGTGGCCGAGCAGGGCGAGGGCGAGTCGTGCGGCCATGCCGAGCACCGCCATCCCGATGAACATCGCCACCACCATTTCCAGGAAGTGCCAGGACAGCCGACGCCATGGGATACCTGGAGTGCTCGCTCTGGTGGTTGTCTCGTCTGCGGCGGTCACCGTCGCTGCTCCTTAGCACCCAGAATCATCTCTGCCTCCTCAGCTCGGGGTGGTGCTTCCCACGGTCGTCGTCGCCACGTCAGACCATGCAGCCTCCGCGCCACTGTGGCCGATGCGGACAACCGATACGACAACGCCTGCGGCGGTGATCACGGCCAAAATGGCCACCACGACGGCTGCCAGCCGCGGTGCGCGTGCGGGGCCGCCCGAACTGTCCGACCCACCGTCGGGCCCGGCCGGGCCGGTCCGAGCCGTCTCCCAGCGGTGCAGCCAGCCGGTCGCCCCGGCTGTGAACACGAGCGCAATCACCCAGGGCAGCAGGCCGGTGCCGAGATCGCGGTGGCGGTCGATCAGTTCGCTCGCGGGGACACGCCCGCGCAGGGCGTCGCCCGACTGTACGGTCACCGGTACCAGGACCAACGCCAGCGCGCTCAACGCGAGCGCGAGCGGAGCGGTTCGGGCGCGGAACGTGGGCCACACCCCAGCAAGTCCGACGACCAGCGCGGCGGCCGGCACGACGATCACCGTGGCGTGCACGACCAACGGGTGTATCGGCAGGTCGGCAATGGTGTCGAACATGAGGCTCCAACCCTTCTGGCCAGCAAGCGAGCAGCCACCTGGCCGCGGCGTGATCCCAGCAGTGGATGCGGCGCGAGTGGCGGACAGGTGGGCCGCCGGCCCGACTCTAGACGAACTGCGACATGAGCGTCTAGCTTCTGGAGTGGTCAAGGGCATGCGTCACGCGCGCTGCAGTGCAAACACCCGGGCCCGGAGGCAGTTCTGACAGCACGAGACCGGCCTGCGGGCACGCGAGGCCGGTGAACGGTGGGAGGACCGATGGCACGAACCGGCAGGCGCCCGGCTGGCTCGGGCACGCGCGAGACCATTCTCGCCGCCGCGCGGGATGCCTTCGCCGCGCGCGGCTTCGGTGGGGTCACGATCCGGCAGATTGCTTCGACCGCCGCCGTGGATCCTGCGCTGGTGCACCACTACTTCGGCACCAAGGAGCAGCTTTTCCTCACCGTCCTGCGCAGCGCGGTCGATCCGGACCGGATCCTCGCACAATTGCTTGCTGTTGGTGTCGACACGCTGGGGGAGCGGATCGTTGCCGAATTCCTCCGACTGTGGGAGGGCGGCACGGGCGCCAACGCCAGCGCGTTGTTGCGTACGGCGGCGACGGCCGACCAGATCGCACGGCTGATCCGGGAGGTCATCTTTCCCGACGTGGTCGACGCGGTGATGAGCAGATACGGGCTCGATCCGGGCGAGGCGCCCCTACGGGCGGCGTTCGTCGCCTCGCAGCTGGCCGGCCTCGCGTTCACTCGCTACCTGGTCGAGTTGGAGCCGCTGGCTGCGGCACCGGCCGACATCGTGATCCGCACCGTCGGCGCGACCCTGCAGCGGTACCTGACCGGTGAGCTGCCGTCCCCGAACCGACAGCCGCAGGGATGAGCGGCATCGGCGGCCGGGCGTGTCCCTGCCGGGAGCAGGACCTGCCCATTACCGGATCCTCTCCCGTCCCGCCGTGCTGGCGCGGCTCGGACGGGCGGTCGGAATGCTCGAAATCGCCTATCCGGTGAGTCCGCTGGCTAATCCGGCCATCGCCTCGGCGCGCGCCGGTCGTCGCATGCCCAACCCTGAACTGCGCACCGGCGGACGGCTGTATCAAAAGCTGGACCCCGGCCACTACACGTGGGTCGTGCGGCAGCGGCACGGCGAGGCATGTCCCCATCCTTCCGCCCCGAAGTGGGGCGGTCTCCCGGTGGTGTTTCTTGGCCACGCGTCGCTCGTCGACGGCTCGGGGCCGCTGCCGCCGGTGGTCCTGGTCCGGCCCGACCGGTACGTCGCCGGGGCCGGGGGCTCAGTCGAGTCGGTCTGGTCGCAACTCGCCGTCCACCCGTAAGGGGTGCCCGTGCCCAGATGACTTGTTGGGGCCCGGCCGCGACGCGGCCGGGCCCCAACAGGGGTTGGGGGAAGGATCAGGCAGCGGAACCCGACTCGTTGGCGGCCCCCCGCAGTGCCGGAGGATCGGCTTCCCCTTCCGTTTCTGCCACCTCCGCCGGCGACTCCGCATGCGGGCCGGCGGCCCGCCGACGCTTCTGGCCCGGCATCCACCAGGCGGCCCGGCCGAGGATGGCGAGCAGGGCCGGGGTCAGTACGAGCATGGCGACGAGTGCGTACATCGCGATCGCGGTCGCCAGTCCGAATCCGAACAGGTTGACTGTGCGCTGGTCGTTGAGGACGAAGCTGGCGAAGACGACGACCATCACCGACGCCGCCGCCATGACCACGCGGGAGGTGGCGCCCACGCCGGTGACGATGGAACGCCGTGCGTCGCCGGTCCGCTTGTACTCCTCGTGCACTCGGCTGAGCAGGAACACCGCGTAGTCGGTGGAGAGTCCGAACAGGACGGCGAAGAGCATCACCGGGGCGAACGATTCGACCGGGCCGGGCTGGGAACCGATGAGCCCGGCCGGCCACCAGCCCCACTGGAAGACCGCCACCACCGGGCCGTACGCGGCACCGACGGCGAGCAGGTTCATCACGACCGCGACGAGCGGGACCAGCAGCGAGCGGAACTCGACCAGCAGGACCAGGAAGGCCAGGCCGACCACGAGCAGCATGAACCAGAGCATCCGCTCGTCGAGCTTGTCGGCCAGGTCGATGCTGGTGGCAGTGGCGCCGCCCACGTGGGTCTCCGCGCCGTCGGCGGCCGACGGCAGCACGTCGTCGCGCAGGTGGTGCACCAGGTGCTCGGTGGACTCGTCGTCCGGCGAGCCGGTCGGCACCACGGTCAGCACTGCCGTCCGCCCTTCAGGATCGATGCGCGGCGAGGACACCTGCGCCACGCCCTCGGTCCTCACCAGGTCGGCGCGCAGGTCGCCGCTGGCCTGCTGGACCTGCTGCGGGGAGGTGCCGGAGGGGTAGTCGACGGTCACCAGGAGCGGGCCCGTCATACCGGGACCGAAGTCCTCGGCCACCAGGTCGTACGCCTTCCGCTGGGTCGACTCCGCCGGCTGGGAGCCGCCGTCGCCGGTGCCGAGCCGCAGCGAGGCCAGCGGAAGGGCGAGGACGACGAGGAGTGCCGCGGCCAGCGGCACGGCGAGCCACCGCCAACGCTGCACACCGCGCGCCCAGCGGTGCCAGCCGCCCTCTCGGCCCTGGCCGTGGTCGAAGCGGATCCGCCGGACCCGCAGCCGGTCCAGCCGGCTGCCGAAGATCCCGAGCAGGGCGGGCAGCAGGGTCACGGCGGCGAGCAGCGTGGCCGCGACCGTGACGGCGCTGGCCAGCGCGAGAGCGGAGACGAAGGGAATGCCGATCAGGTAGAGGCTGAGGATCGCGACGATGACCGTAGCTCCGGCGACGAGGACGGCACGCCCCGCCGTCTTCATCGCCAGCTCGATCGACTGGGCCGGGACCTGGCCCTGCGCTAGCCCTTCCCGGTGCCGGGTGACCACGAGCAGCGCGTAGTCGATGCCGACACCGAGTCCGATCATGGCGGCGACCACCGGGCCGGAGGTGCCGATCGTCACCCAGTTGGTGAGCAGTTCGATCACCGCCAGGCCGAGGCCCAGCGCCATCAATGCGGTGACGATCGGCACCACCATGGCGAACAGCGACCCGAATGCGACCAGCAGGACGACGACCGCGGCGATGAGCCCGTAGACCTCGCTACCCGAGGGGCCGGACTCCGTCTGCACGGCCGGGCCGCCGTACTCGACCTCCAGGCCCTGGTCGCGAAGCGGGTCGAAGGACGCCTGCGCCCGCTCGACCGCACCCTCCGGGATGTCCTTGGCGCGTTGCGTGAACTGCACCGTGGCGATCGCGGTCCGGCCGTCGTCGGAGACCAGGCGCTGGCCGGGCCCGTACGGGGACTGCGCGGCGGCGACGTCGGAGTGGGCGCGGACGTCCGCCAGCGCGCCGTCGACCGCGCGCTGGACCTCGGGCGAGGTCACCCCGCCGTCGCTGTGGATGACCACCTGCATGCCGTCGCCCGACATGTCGGGGAACCGCTCCCGCAGCGTGTCGTACGCCGCCTGCGAGTCGGTGTTCGAGAGCGTCAGGTCGTTCGTGAACGATCCGCCGTACTGGTGGCCGCCTGCCAGCGCGCCGACCAGCAGCACAGCCCAGGTGATCACCACCAGCCAGCGGTGTCGTACCGAAAACCTACCGAGAGCAGCAAGCAAGGCTGAACCTCCTGAACGGGACAGGGGTGCGGCAGACGCCGCACCCGAGGAGAAGCGATGTCCGAAACAAGACATGTGTCTAGCCAGACGATACACGCGTGTTCGAGGAGTAGTCCCGCCACGGGGCGATGGCGGAACAGGGACTTGGCTGGCGTAGATTTGTGGTCAGGCGACCGTCAAGGCGTGCTCCGGACCGCGCGACTGGCTTGGAGGAGACTCAGATGGCCGTACGCCCACCCGGCTTCGGCCCTGTCGGTGCCGACCTGCGCGAACGGGCCCGCGACCAACTGCTGGACACCGCGCTGCGGCTGTTCGTCGAACGCGGCTACGTCGGCGTACGGGTGGAGGACATCGCCAAGGCGGCCGGCATCTCCCGCGCCACCTTCTACAAGCACTTCTCTGAGCGCGAGGAGATCCTCGCCGAACTGTTCGCCCGGCTGCTCGGCCGGGAGCCCGTGGCCGCGCCGCCGGGACCAGCCTCCGAAGCGCTGCCTCGTATCCGGGAGCTCCTGATCGGCGCCGCGGCCCGCATGGTGACCAACGAACAGCTCGCCAGATTCGTCTACACCCTTCCCATCCGGCATGCGGCTCTGCTGGGCCAGGGAGCCCGCCCGCCCGTCCTCGAGGTGGTGGAACGAATGATCGAGGAGGGCGCGGCAGCCGGAGTCCTTCGCGCCGACATCCCTGCGGCGCTGATCACCGCGCACATCGCGCGGACCTTCGAGGCCGCCATGCGCGACTGGGCCGAGGGTCGAGCGGCGGACGCCGCGCCGCACGTGACACTCCTGCTCGATCTAGCGTTCGAGGGCGTCGAGGCGGCGCCGTAGCAAACGCGCGGGGCACGCCGCTTGCAGAGTTCTGCCAGGGCCAAGCCAGTGATCGTGGGGGAGTGCGCGGAATGCGGGAACCGGAGCCTCCCGCCGGAGGCGCCCCGAGCTGACCCACATAGGCGCCGACAGCGGTGCCGGTGGTGGCTGCCGATGCGCCGTCTGCCAGGGTCACTTGAGGCCAGCGGCCCGAAGCAGGTGCCGCTGACAGGCGAGATCAGGATTGAGAAGCGTTGAGGATCCCCGTTATTACCGTGACGGCTGGTCGTAGGCGGCCTGGTGTCCGTGTCGGCGAGCGTCCAGTCGTTGGGGAAAGGACCCTCCGAACTTGCGGCCAGCCCCGAATGCCCTAAACAACAAGATCACCCGGGTGACCGCGCGAACCAGCGGTGGCGCAGCCGAGAAGGGACAAAGTGCAGCAAGCAAAGGTGGAACCTCCTCCGGGCAGGCAGGCGGGCGGATCCGGCGTGCGGAACCAGCCCGTGCTGTGGATGGGTGTCGACGAGAATGGTGCCGGTCAGTCGCTCGTGGCTGGCGTACCGGCCGCGACGTCCGCAGCGGGGATCAGCGGGCCGTCCACCTGGGACCAGATGGCCTCCGGGGTGTCCCCGGCTGCGGCGATGTAGCGGTCGGGGCGGACGAGCGCTACTTGCGCCACGCCGTCCACGTGATGGAGCAGTGCGTCATTCGTGACGTGAACCAGCGGCAGGCCGTTCCATCGGGGATGGTTCGGGTCCGGGGTCGTTTCGCCGGCGGCTCCTCGTACCACCCAGGTGTGGCCGGTGCGGTCCAGTCGCTCGTAGAGCCGGCCGCCGCACCGCAGTTCCGGGTTTGGCATCCGGCGGCCGGCGCCGGCTGGGGCCGCCGCTGCGGGCACGATCGGGCTGTCCGGGTATGCGATCTCCAGCATGCCGACGTTGCGGCCGAGTCGGGCTTGGACGGCGGAGCGTCGGATGACCGCTGGCGCCATCGCACCCACCACCGTTCGGATCAGACTCCCCCGGGTCGTCAGGATTCGGGTGACCTGGGCGGTGCCCCGGACCATCGCGTGGCCGATCGGACGGCGCTCCGCCTCGTAGCTGTCGAGCAGCCGCTCAGCGGCCTCGGCGTCCATCCGCCGGGCGAGGCCTAGCTTCCAGAGCAGGTTGTGCGCGTCCTGCACCCCGGTGTTGAGGCCCTGCCCGCCGACGGGGCTGTGGACGTGCGCCGCGTCACCGGCGAGGAACACCCGCCCACGGCGGTAGTGATCGGCCACGCCGTGGCTCAGGTTGAACTGCGACTCCCACACGACGTCGTGGCTGCCGAAATCGATCCCCGAGCGTTCCCGGATCAGCTCATTCAGAAAGGCGGCGTCGATGGTGAGCGGCGCGTCCGCCGGGGGAGTCGGTACGTGGGCGATGATCCGCCAGCGCCGGGGCTCCGGCATCGGCACGATCAGCAGCAGCCCCGCCGGGTGGAGAAAGACGTGTCCCTCGTCCTCGGTCAGGTTCGCGCTGGTCTTGACGTCCGCGAGAACGAAGGTGGCGCCCGCGTCCGAGCGGTCCAGCCGCAGGCCGACCTGCTCGCGTACCCGGCTGCGTCCGCCATCGGCACCGACCACCCAGCGAGCGCGTACCACCTCGTCTTCGCCGTCCGCGCGGGTCAGCGTCGCTTCGACGCGGTCGCCACGGTCGTGGAGGCGATCGAGGGTGGTCTGCCACTCGACTTCGCCCCCGAGCGCGTTGAGGTGGTCCTCAAGGATGCGTTCCGTCGCGTACTGGGGGATGGACAGCCAGAACGGATAGGCGGTGTCGCCCCAGGGCTGATCGAGCAAGCTGACGCGGACGGCGCGGCGCCGGCGCCCGGCGTGGGTGTTCAGGGCCGCGAACCTAGTGCCTTCGGCGAGGACCTCGTCGGCGATCCCCATCGTCTCGAACACCTCGAGCGTCCGGGCATGGGCCACTAGAGCCTTCGAGAAGGTGGAGCGGTAGGACTTGCTCTCGACGATCCGGACAGTCAGGCCGTGTCGGATCGCTTCGGACGCCGCGGTCAGACCGGTCGGACCGGCGCCGATGACCAGGACGTCAACCTGTGGTTCCACGTCCTGCGCCGGCAGCGGCTGATGCTGCGGAACGTTTCGGGTACGGGCCTGCGGGACGTTTGGGATACGGCTCTCGAAAGTCACGTTCTTCCTTCCTTCAGGCAGTGGTCGTCGAGGTGACTGCCGGCGGCAACCGTAGCCCAAGTGAGACACAGGAGTCTAGCTTTCTGGGGAGAAGATCATCTCCCTGGTTTGCACCTCCGATCAGGCGGCTTCCGACCCGCTGTGCCCGATTCGCAAGATCTGAACGGCCGCACCGACCGCGCTCACCATCGCCACGACGGCGACGGCAGCCACGGCCACTCGGCCGGGGCGCCTACCTGCACGAAGGTGCGACACGCCGCTCCCCGCCCGCCGGGCCAAAGGTGCGCGGCGGCGACAGCCCTGGCGTAACGGCACAGCGCGCAGGCGGGTGTCACTCGAGCGGATCACGGACCCGGAGTACGCCACGATGGCGTTCTCAAGGCGCTCAAGAAGATCGACGGGTGGCAGGACATGGCGCTTACCCGGGGCCGCGCAGACGGTACAGGTGTTGGCCTACCCCGCCGGGATCCGGTGGCCGAGCACCGATCCACGGCCAGTGCGAGCAGCCATCCTGTGGCCGGAGTTTGACCCGGTCCCACCAGCGGCCCTCTTCATATCTGGTGCCGTCGCCCGCGTATCCGGTCGGCCGCACCCCACGGCAGGCAGCGCGTACCGGCCCGACGCTGTTGACAGTGGCCCCTGCTCTACCGGAAGCGATAACAAAGGCCCTCCATGCACCCCTCACGGGTGGGTGCCGACGCCGTCGGTGAGGGTCTCGAAGATCAGATTGGCCACGGTGCGGTGATCGGTACCGCTGGCCAGCGTGCGGACGCCCGCGGCCAGCAGCGCGGCCATCGCCGTAACCACCCACTGGGCCGGCAGTTCGGGGCGGATCGACCCCGCCTTCTGTCCCCGCCGGACCACCTCGTGCAGGGGGGCGAGCACCTTGGCACGCCCCTGCAAAAAGGTGGGATCCAGTTCGGCGCCCTCGACGAGCAGGGCCCGGAAGCGTACGCCGTGCGACGCTAGGGCATCCACGGCGCGGCGGAGCGCGTCGAGGGGATCCCCTTCGTCGAGCCGCGACCCGGCGATCGCCTCGGCGGCGCTGACCAACGCTTCGGCGCGCATCGCCTCCAGCAGGTCCTGTCGCGTGCGGAAATGGCGGTAAACCGTCGCGCGAGCGAGGCCGGCGGTCCGCGCGACCTGCGCTATGGAGGCGCCGGGATTCTCCGCGAGGGCCTCGGCGGCGGCGTTCAGCAGGATCCGGCGGTTCCGTTCGGCGTCGCTTCGCGTCATCCCTGGAGAGTCGAGTTCCGGCACGACTCCTTACTAGCAGAGTGTGTCGGTTGCGGCGCCACCCCGCCCCGGCTCGGGCGCTGTGTACTCCGCTCTCCGTGCCTTACGAACGCCTCCGCCGGCTCACCAGCACAAACGCCCCTGACGCCGGATGCATCACCTACAGCCACGACAACAAGGCCAGCTAATCGCCGCGCTGACGGCCGGGGAGAAATCGGTCAACGTACCTGATAGCCTGCCGCCGAGTGGGTGAGGTGCTGGTGTCGCTGCTCATCGCGGCGGCGCACGTGGGCCGACGAAACTCCCGGCGAACGTTGCGCGGCGGACCTGCTGTACGGCGCGTAGCAGCGCCCGCCCAGGGCGCGGTGTTGCCGGGGCCGCCGGTCCACATCTGCCGCCCGTATCGGCCCCCCGCCGTGTCGAACGGGCCGGCCGGATGGCAGGCTCCCACCCGTACGCGTTCGCCGCCTGGTAGCGGTCCAAGCCGTGGTCAGCGTTCTCGTGACCATTGTGCGGATCAGACAAGGCGGCGCAAAGGGCCTTGGTCGGACGTGACGGAGACGAGTATGGATCGGGTCACCGGAGCCGGTGAGCAGACAATCTGGACATCCGTGTCTTGGTTCGCTAGCGAGGCGACGACGGCGTCAGCACGACCTTGGTTCCCGCATCCTTGAGTGCGTCGCCGAACAGGATGGAAAACTAGCCGTTGCGGTCCCGGACAAAAGAAATCTTTCGATTTGAAATCTGTGTGTCGCCGCCGGCGGCCTTGATGGCCCGGGCGGGGCAGGACGTTCCGACTCAACCGCCCTGGCGTTGATGTTGGACATCGCACTGGTCGACCGGAGGTGTACTTCATGGAGCAGACGTCGTTGACCGCCTTGGCGCGACAACAACTGGAGAACGCGCATGGTAAGAACGGGCGCAGCGCCTACACGGTCTACGGCGGACAGCAGAGGGTATTGCGCCAGACCCTCATCGCGCTGGCCGGCGGACAGACGCTCGAGGAGCACGAGAACCCGGGCGAGGCCACCGTGCACGTGCTGAATGGAGAGGTGCGTCTGGCTGCCGGGGACTCCTCTTGGACCGGCTCCGCGGGCGATCTGCTCGTCGTGCCCGACACCCGGCACACCCTTGAGGCGCTGGAGGATGCGGTCGTCCTTCTCACCGTCGCCAAGCGCGGCTGACCGGCATCACCACCGAGGCGGTTCGGAATGCAGCCAGACGTCGACGGTTATCGCTCGTCGGGTGGATTGAGGACAACGACCTGATCGGCCGCCTCGACGAACGGGACCCGCTAGCCGCGGTGTTGGGTTTCCCAGTCCCAGGCCATCCCCGCAAGAGCAGCTTGAGACCAACGTCCTGTTGAAGGCCGCCCTCGCGATCGAGGACGCCGCCCGCGACGCGGTACGCGAGCCGATTGTCAGCGCGGCCGAGGTGGCGTCGCAGCAGGAAGGCAAGTGGCTCGACTTGGCCGAGCAAACAAGGGACGAGGAGTCCGGGTTCGTCAAGGTGCTCAGAAGCCTGAGTCGCGCACGGGCGGACGACGCGCCGGATGGATCTGACGAGGCAGCCGAGGCCGCTGTCATCAAGCCCTGGAGACGCTGCCGGCTGCCTGCCGCCTCGCCCGTGAGCTAGTCGATCTGTCTCTGGCGCACCCCGAGGTGTCCGGCCAATAGAGGTCCTTCAGGTCGCCTACGGCGCTGCTCTCCCCGATGTCCATCTACTGCCTGGCGCACCAGGACGATCACGATCTTTCTAACGTCCGTCCGTTTTCCCGACATTGGAAGACGCTGAGTATCCCTACGATTCGGGGCATGACTCCCGAGGTTGTTTTCTACACTCGCCCACGCTGTCCGTACAGCTTCCGGCTGCGTCGCGCGTTGCGCCGACGCGGGCTTCCGTTCCGAGAGATCGACATCTGGCGAGATGCCGATGCGGCTGCTGCGGTTCGCCGCGTTGCCGATGGCAACGAAACCGTACCAACCATCCACGTTGGCGATCGGTGGCTCGTCAACCCGACTGCGGACGAGGTATGCACGGCAGCCGGCTACCAACCGCCAGAGCAAGCGCCTGGTGGGGGTTTGTTGGCGCGTCTGCGCGGCCTCATGTAACGCCTCATTGTCGACGCCTACGGCCGTCCGGGCCCCTGCTGGCGGACACGCAAGAATTGACCTTGCCCCGTATTGTTGGTCGGTTTGGTCCTTCGCGCGTTTGTCCGACTTCCAAGATCAAGACACTCAGATGCCGCCGACCGGGCGTGCTGACCTTTCCATGTGCCCGTCGCTGTCCGTGTCGTCGCTCCGGGTGTCTATCGTGCCGGCATGAAGGACCAGCCGCTGCGCAGAACCTCGTTCGACCTTGCCCAGTACCAACGCCGGGTTCGCGAGGGGCCGTGCTTTGTCTGCGCCCTGGTCGCCGGCGACCCCGACTACCAGCACCACATCGTCTACCAGGACGGCGACACGATCGCCTTCCTTAGCCGCTACCCGACGCTGCTGGGCTACTGCCTGGTCGCGCCCAAAGCACACCTCGAGGACTGGGTGCACGACATGAAGCCGGACGAGTTCCTGGGCTTCCAAGCAGTCACGCACGTGATCGCCCGCGCCATAGCCGCCGCCGTACCGACCGAACGCTTCCTTCGCTTGGCGTGAGCGCTAGAACTCCAGCCGCAGTCCGGCCCATCGGTCGAGCCATCCCTTGGCCTCTACGCGGCGCTGTACCTTCGCCCGGCCCGCTGCGTTGGTGAAGGCTGGAGACGGGCGGACAATCATTCCCACAAGGTCGGCCAGCCCATGGCAGGACACCAGGTGAACAGAATCACCCCGTAGAGTAACCGCGACGCACGTTGCCGTTTCGGGCCAGCGCGATATCGCGTCCAGGGTGGATGTGTAGGGCTCATCGCCATTACGCAGATGCATCCGTGCTTGATTACGAATCTCCCACGGCACCCCAGGCAGGATCACCATGGCTTGGGCCTCGGCGCGTGCGTCCTCGCGAGGGTCCAGCGTCTCCGGGTCGAAGTAGGCGACATCCACGTCACGCTCCGGCGAGACCGGGAGGTTGCTGATCGCGTCCCAGACGCGGTTGCGTACGAAGCCGGCACCAATCCACCAATCCGGTAGTCGGAGGTCGGCCGTAGCCCGAAGGACTCTCATTGCTCCCGGGTCTGACTCGATTACGCCCACAACGTCCTGCGCGCTCATGACCACCCCAGGGACCCTAGACCAGCGGACGTCCGTGCCATCGCCACCGCGCTCGACGCCCTGGACGTGGAGACGCTGCGCGCCCGCTTCGACCCGGGCGCCGTGGCAGCAGTCGACATCTACCCGGCCATCTGGACCAACGGCGATGACAAGTTCGACTACCTCATGTCGCATTTCAGCGAACTGTGCCGGTTCTACCGAGCGGCAGCCGTGAACGGCCAGGCCGTGCTGTTGGCCATCACGTGACGCACCCGCCCGGCTGTCTCCGGTTGCCGGCGTTCCGGGGATGAGGTGCCCGCCCATGCCGGTGACGACCGGCGGACCCCGACGATCCGGCCAGTGGGCGCGAGTCAGGCGCTGCCCGCAAGCTGATGGGGGCACTATCGTTCTGACGTGCACATCCGTTTTGACGTCCCCGCCGATCCCGCGTACCCAGGCCGTGTGGCCGCTGCGCTCAGCAGGGTTCGGTTGCGCAGGTACGGCTATGTCGGCGCGGTGCTGGTGGCGGTCGGGGTCATCAGTTTCGTCGTCTCGCGGGGGTTCGCGTGGGGCGACCGGATCTCGCCGGTGAGTATGGCGATGGTCGTGGGTGGCCTGTTGTCGATGGCGTACTCACCGTGGGTGCAGTGGCGCGCTCGGCGTCGCTCCAGTCGCTACGCCGTCGAGGGCGCCTACGACATCACCGATGACAACATCATGATGCGCAGCGGCTCGGAGTCCGGCGGCATCGCCTGGGACGGAGTGGCCCGGGTAACGGACACCCCAGAGTTCTGGATCGTGTACGTCGGCCGGATGCCGGCGACGGTGATCCCACGGCGCCTGATGTCCGGCGAGGACGCCGAGACGTTGCGAGCCTTTATGGCCGAACGCGGGCTGCTCCAGCCTCGGTGAAACTGGTCCGCTGCTTCCAAGGGTCGTCATGTCGTACCGGCGCCAGCAGGCATCCGAGACGGCGAGGCCATCGTCGCTTGCGGCCCAAGGTGGGCCGCAGCGTTCTTGGTGTTGGTCTCCTCCCTGATGAGGGTGGCCACCGCCTTGCGGACGGTGGCCCCAGTACGCGGATCCACCATCCTGACCGGATCGTTTGAACGCTCCGGAAGGCTGTCGTTCGGTCGACAACCCGACCGCATCGCCGAACGTGATGGAATAGTCTCGCTGTGGCGACAGGAGGCTCTCGTGCCGGTCGAAGCAGGGTCTCGGGACCGCGGAGCGGGAGGTGGCGACGCCCTTCGCCCGCGCACGAGCGACTTTCTCCTCGCCCGGCCCAGCGTGTCCCTTCCACCCGGGGGCGGCGCCCTGCGCGGCATCGACGAGACCTTCGAGGCCAACCCCGTCACGGGCACCGCATCCCTGTCGGTCCCGTTCGGGCTGAGCCCTGGTCGCCAGGGGCAGCAGCCCTCCCTGGCGCTCACTTATGACTCCGGGGGCGGCAACGGGCCGTACGGACTCGGCTGGTCCGTTCCCGTTCCGCGGATCCGGCGCAAGACCGACCGAGGGCTCCCCAGATACGACGACGTGGACGACCCCGACACGTTCGTCGTCGCCGGCGGGGAGGACCTGGTCCCGGAAGCTGGCGTGGACCGTCCGGATGGCGACTGGCTGGTGCGCCGGTATCGCCCCCGGGCGGAAGCCTCGTTCGCCCGCATCGAGCGCTTCACCCAGCGGGCCACCGGGGAGGTGTGGTGGCAGATCCGCTCGCGGGACAATACCGTCTCCACCTTCGGCGCCTCCGCCGCCGCCCGGATCGCCGATCCGGATGACCCGCGGCGGACCGCCGAGTGGTGTCTGGAAAGGACGGAGCACGAGCTCGGGCACGTCACCGTCTATGACTACAAGGCCGAGGACGAGGCGGGTGTGGATCTGCGCTCGCCGGTCGAGCGGATGCGAACGCGTGCCGGCCACCGCTGTACGCAGCTCTATCTCAAACGTGTGCGGTACGGCAACGCTGAGCCGCTCAGTGACAGCGCCTTCCGGTTCGAGGTCGTCCTCGACTACGGCGAGCACCCCGACGACACTCCGGTGGAGTCCGCGCCATGGGCGGTCCGGGACGATCCGTCGTCGTCCTTCCGGACCGGATTCGACGTGCGGACGCGACGCCGCTGTCAGCGGGTGCTGATGTTCCACGCGATCCCGGAGCTGGCGGACCGGCCCGTGCTGGTCAGCTCGACGGCGCTGAGTTACGAGGCGACGCCACAGGTCAGTCTCCTCCGCGAAGTGCAGCGCACGTGCTTCGACGAGGCCCGGCAGCCCCAGTCCCTTCCCCCGGTGACATTCGAATACAGCCGGCCGGTCATCGGTGACACGCTGCGCGTGCTCGACGACGCCAGCCTCGAGAACCTGCCGGCCGGACTGGGTGCCGGCGACAGCCGGTGGCTCGACCTCGACGGCGAGGGACTGGCCGGCGTCCTGACCGGCCAGGCGGACGCGTGGTTCTACAAACGCAACCTCGGCGCGGGGTCATTCGGGCCGCTGGAGCGGGTCGCGGAACGCCCGGTTCTGGCCACCGTGGCGAGCCTGCAGGACCTCGACGGGAACGGCCGGCTGGACGTGGTCGTCCTCGACGGGCCGGCGCCGGGCCTGCAGGAGCGACGCACCGACGGCAGATGGAGCCCGCTGCGACCGTTCGGCGCCCTGCCGAACCTCGACTGGTCCGATCCCCATCTCCGGTTCATCGATCTGGACGGGGACGGACTCGCCGACGTCCTGCTGACCGAGGACCACGCGCTGCGTTGGTACCGCAGCCAGGGCAGGGACGGCTTCGACCAGGCGCACACCCGGCCGCTGCCGTCTGGCGAGGACGACGGCCCGCGCCTGCTCTTCGCGGACGGCACCGAATCCGTCTTCACCGCCGACATGACCGGTGACGGGCTCATCGACCTGGTGCGGGTGCGGAACTCCGAGGTCAGTTACTGGCCGAACCGCGGCTACGGCAACTTCGGTGCCCGGGTGGTCATGACGCGCCCGCCGGTGTTCGACCGGCCCGACCTGTTCGACCCGCGCCGGGTGCGCCTGGCGGACCTGGACGGCACCGGCTCGAACGACCTGGTCTACCTGGGCGGCGGCGACGTGCTGATCTGGTTCAACGAGGCCGGCAACGGCTGGTCGCCGCCGCGACGGCTGACCGGCATCTCCTTTCCGGACGACGTCTCCACGGCGCAGGTGGTGGACCTGTTCGGTACGGGCACCGCGTGCCTGGTCTGGTCATCACCGCTTCCGCAGGACGCGGGACGGCCCCTGCGCTATGTCGATCTGATGACCGCCGGGAAGCCGTGGCTGCTGACCCGGATCGAGAACGGCGTGGGCGCGGAGCGGACGCTCGAGTACACCCCGTCGACGCACTCCTACCTCGCCGATCGCGCGGCCGGCTGCCCGTGGGCGACGCGTCTGCCGTTCCCGGTGCACACGCTCACGACGGTCACCGTCGAGGACCGGGTCACCGGCGCCCGGTTCGTGTGCCGGTACTCCTATCACCACGGATACTTCGACGGCGTCGAGCGGGAGTTCCGGGGCTTCGGCCGGGTGGAACAGATCGACACCGGCACGGTCTCCGACTTCGACGGCGCCGCGAACGGCGACCTCGTACACCACCTGCCTCCGGTGCGTACGGTCACCTGGTACCACACCGGGGCGTGGCTCGAGCACGGCACGCTGCTCGAGCACTATCGCAAGGAGTTCTGGGCCGGGGACCCCGGCGGGTGGTCGCTGCCGGAGTCGGTCGTACCGGTGGGGCTGGCGGCCGCCGACCGGCGGGACGCCGCCCGCGCCTTGCGTGGACGCGTGCTGCGACAGGAGGTCTTCGCCGACGACGGCTCAGACATGGCGGGCGACCCCTACACGGTCGCCGAGACCAACTACGAGGTGCGGCGCCTGCAGGCGGGCGACGACCACCGGCCCGCGGTGTTCCACGTCGTGCCGGGCGAGGCGATCACCTCGCATTATGAGCGCGACCCGCTGGATCCGCGGCTGCAGCAGCAGTTGACGCTGGAGGTCGACGAGTACGGCGCCGTCGTGCGCGCGGCCACGGTGGCATATCCGCGGCGCTCGCCGGCGTGCGACGAACAGGGCCGCACCTGGATCACCGTCACCGAGAAACCGGTCGCGAACCGCGACGAGGCAGCCCGGCTGCACCTGGGCGTACCGGTCCAGACCGACGCGTGGGAGCTGACCGGGTGGGAGCTCACCGAAGTCCCGTCCGTCGGGCGACTGTCCGCCGCCGCGATCCAGGAGGCGTTCGACGCCGCGGTGACGATCCCGTTCGAGGCGACCGCGTCGCCGCCGGCGCCGGCGGCCGCGCCGGAGAAGCGCCCGGTACGGCGCGCCTTCACGTTGTACGCCACCGACGACGATCAGCCGGTCGCCAAGGGTGAACTCGGCGACCGGCTCCTGGTGTACGAGTCGTACGAGGCGGCCTTCACACCCGGCCTGCTCACCGAGGTCTTCGGCACCGATGTTGCGGTCGCCGACCTGGAACCGGCGGGCTACGCGGAATCGGACGGCGGCTGGTGGGCCCGGTCCGGCCGGGAGCGGCGCGATCCCGGCCGGTTCTGGTTGCCGGTGTCGTTTGTCGACCCGTTCGGCAACACGACTGCCCTCACCTACGATCCCGAAGGACTCTTCGTCGTCACGGTCGTCGACCCCGCCGGCAACCGCGTGACCGTCGAGCCGGACTACCGTGTGCTGGCGCCGTGGAAGATGACCGATCCCAACGGGCACGCCACCGTGGCGCGCTTCGACGCCTTCGGACAGGTGACAGCCGTCGCGATCGTCGGTCGCGACGGCGAGGGCGACACGCTCGACGATCCAGCCGTGCGATTCTCCTATGACGTCTGGGCCTGGCACGACCGCGGGATGCCGGTATCGGCGCGCACCGAGAGCCGCGAGACCCACGGCGATCCCGCGACGCGCTGGCAGGCGGTCGTGGCCTACACGGGTGGGCTGGGCCACCCGGTGTTGACCAAGGCCCGGGTCGCCCCCGGCCCATCGGGTGGCGAGCGGTGGGTGGGTAACGGACGCACGGTCTTCGACAACAAGGGAAACCCGGTCAAGCAGTACGAGCCCTACTTCGCGGCGAACGACGGCTACGACGCGGAGGCCGAGCTGGTCGAGCAGGGCGTCACGCAGGTGACGACCTACGATCCGGCGGGCCGCGTGGTGCGCGTCGACCGTCCGGACGGCACCTTCCGGACGACGGCCTTCGACGCCTGGTCCAGCACGCTGTCCGACGAGAACGACACGGTTCTGGACAGCGCCTGGTACGCGGGGCGAGCGGGTGGCGGCGCGGGCGCCGGGCCGCAGCGCGCAGCGTTACTGACCGCCGCGCACGCGGGCACCCCCGCCGTGGTTCATCTGGACCCGCTCGCCCGGCCGTTCCTGACCATCGAGGACAACGGCTCCGCCGGCCGGTACGAGACCCGGACCGAACTCGACCTGGCGGGCAACGCGCTGACGGTCACCGACGCGCGGGGTGTCCGCACCACCGAGGGCGTGTTCGACATGCGCGGCCGGGCCCTGCGGACGACGAGCCCCGATGCCGGGGAGACGCGCGTTCTTCCGGACGCGGCCGACCAGCCGGTGCGCGCCTGGCGCAGCGGCGATTCGGAGACGCGGATCGGGTACGACGCGCTACGCCGGCCCGTGCGCCAATGGGCGCGCGAGGGCGGACTCGGCGAGCGGCTGGTCCAGGTCGTCACCTATGGCGACACGCTCGCGCCGGACGACGACGCTGCCGTGACGGCGGGGAACCTGCGCACCCGCGCGGTCCGCACGCACGACACCGCCGGCGTCGTGACCATCGATGACTACGACTTCAAGGGCAATGCGCTGCACGCGGCGCGAACACTCCTCGCCGACGTCGACACCCCGGTCGACTGGGCGACCCTGGAGGGCCTCGACACGCTGGCCGGGATCGACGCGGCCGCGGCTGCGCTGCTGGAGACCGAGAACCACGGTAGGTCCGCGGTCTACGACGCGCTCAACCGTGTCACCCGGGCCGTTGCGCCCGACGGCAGCGCCACCACGGTGGGTTTCGACGAGGGTGGCCGGCTGCGAACGGTTGACGTGGACGCCGTACCGCACGTCACCGGCCTGACCTACAACGCGCGCGGCCAGCGCGAGCAGGCCAGCTACGGCAACGGGGTCACCACGACCTACGCCTATGAGCCCGAGACGTTCCGGCTTGCCCGACTGACGACCACCCGCGCCCGGGACTCGGCGCGCTTGCAGGACCTGAGCTACACCTACGATCCGGTCGGCAACATCGTCCAGCTCACCGACTCGGCCCAGGACACCCTCTTCTTCGACAACGCCGAGGTCGGTCCGACGGCGCACTACGCGTACGACCCGATCTACCGGCTCACCGCCGCCTCCGGCCGGGAGCACGCGAGCGTCGGCCAGCCGACGGAGCTGGAGATTCCGTACGGCGTGATACCGCACCCCAACGACAGCGCGGCGGTCCGCGGATACACCGAGACGTACGCCTATGACGAGGTCGGCAACCTCGTTGCGATGACCCATTCGGTGCACGGCGGCATCGGCGGTGACGGCGTTCCGGTCGCCGGTGGGACGCTCTGGCGGCGCCGCTACCAGGTGGCGGCCGACAGCAACCGGCTGCTGGCGACCAGCCGGCCCGGTGATCCGGACACGGTGCATTCGGACCTCTACTCGCACAACGACCGCGGCGCGATGGTGTCGATGCCGCACCTGCCGTCGATGGAGCGTGACTTCCGCGACCAACTGCGGCGCGTCGACCTCGGCGGCGGCAACGAGGCGGTGTATCACTACGACGCGGCCGGTATGCGCGTCCGCAAGGTGGTCCGGCGGGGAGCGAACACCGAGGAGACGTTGTACCTGGAGGGCTACGAGCTCTACCGCCGGCACGTGGGTTCCCGCCTGGACAGCGAGCGGCACACCCTGCACGTGGCAGACGACCAGCGCCGCATCGCCATGGTGGAGACGCAGACCGTGGCGGCGGGCGCCGCCGTCGCGACGCCCGCGCACCGGCTGCGCCACCAGCTCGACAACCACCTCGGCAGCGCCCGGCTCGAACTGGACGAGACCGGCGCGATCATCAGCCACGAGGAGTACCACCCGTACGGCACGACTGCTTGGCACGCGACCGCTTCCGGGGTCGAGGTGAGCGCCAGACGCTACCGATACACCGGCAAGGAGAAGGACGAGGAGACCGGGCTTTCCTACCACGGCGCGCGGTACTACGCGAGCTGGCTGGGCCGATGGGAGGCCGCGGATCCGGCCGGCACCGTGGACGGGTTGAATCGCTACATGTATACCCGGGCAAACCCGGTGCGGCATCGGGATCCGAGCGGTATGGCGACGTCCGACGAGGAGGCGATGACCCGGCACATCCTTACGGAGTTCGAGGCGAGGAACATTCCCTACGCCACCCAGGTCGAGTTCTATCCGCTGGATCAGCATGGCCAGCGCATGTTGAAGGCCGGGACGACCACGGAACTGTACGGCAAAATGGACGTCGTCTACGTCGATCCGCATGACGGCCAGCTGAAGTTCATCGAGGTCAAGGGTCGAGCGGGTTCTCCCCGGACGGTGGGCCAGGTGGACTATCACCCGCATCTGCTACAGGGCGGCGGATGGGAGATCAAGGGACATACTGCGGGGAATCTCAACCTGAGGCCGGGCGTGAAGGGGACGGCCGGCGTCGCGCGGGGGTTCGAAGTGCACAGCCTGGATACGCTGCCTCAATTCAAGAGCCAGATGGCCAACATGCCGTCGGTGCGGGGAGTGCCGTTCTTCGTCGAGAACAAAGCAGGCAAGGTGGAGGTCAGCTGGATCACTGACTCGAACAAGCTGCGCCGGTTGACCACCGAGTTCGGCAAGGTCGGCATCAAAGGGCTGGCGGGGGTCGGATTTGTCTACTCCGTGTTCTACCCCGACGAGGCCTTTGCCGGCTCCCCTGATGACCGGGTGCTCTGGGGGGCGATGGGAGAAGTGGGTCTTGGCCCCCTCGACCTGCAGACCGGATTCGAGTTCAGCCGCAACGCGGTACTGACTGGTGTGGCTATGGATGCCATGGTGGTCCGGATCCACCCGCCGGGGGCCTCTTACCAGCAGATGATGCGCGATGCCGGCGTCATGCAGCGGCAGGAGGCCGCGGCGATGAGTCCCCCTGCCGTGGAGGTCTACGACGACCAGTGCGTGCCGTATTGATTCTGGAAGCGACCGCCGCTTAGGTTTCCACGCGTGTCACCGAATAGTGCGCCACGATCAGCAGGTCCTCGATCGCCTCGGGGTTGAGTTTGTCGCCGGTCCGGAATGCCTCTGCGACCGCGGCGATTGCGGTCGCTGACGCGGTCAGCGTGAACGTTCCCGGCGGCTGTGCCGCGCTCCCGTAGTCGAACACGGCCATCGGCACGCCCGCGACGAGACTGCCCGCGACCATCAGGTCGGCGGGGTCCCCGTTGCCCGCGGGCGGAGTCAGCGTGAGCGCAAGCGGCTCGGCATCGGACCACGCCGCGTCCGCCGCGGGCAGGAGGAGGACCAGCAAGCGGTCGATGGTGATTTCCTGCTCGCGGAAGGCGTAGGGGAAGCGGTTGATGTCGAGTGGAAGCACGAGGGACTGCTCGGTCTCTGACTCGGCCGGGTAGAGGAAGGCGTTGAACGCGTCGGGGAACTCGTGCCGGGCGCCGAACAGCGCGAGGGGACCGGGCGCGTCGGCGAGACCGGTCGGCCGGGCCGCTAGCGCGTCGCCGATGCTCGCTACGGCGCCCAGCTTCAGGACCTCGCCGCCGTCGCGCGCGGTGTAGCGCAGCTGCAGAATGACGTCCGGGATGGTACGGCGGTCGAAGGCGTCGAAGACACCCTCGAGCGAGAGCTGCCAGTCGCTGATCACGCCGCGCCGCTCGAAGGGCAGGTAGCGCGGGTCGTCGTGGTCCTGCTGGAACAGCCCGGGGTCGTTGCGGCCGGTGCTGGTCACGATCGACTCGACCGCGCCCACCTCGTCGCGGAAGCGCAGGTCCTCGTCACCGGTTCGCCGGTAGCCGGCGCCGGGGTCATCGGGCGAATCGACCGTGGGTGTGAGGCGGGTGCTGCTCTTGGTCAGCGTGAGCTTGAGGTGGAGGGCCGCCATCGGTCCGACCACGGCGGGCACGGTCAGGCTCACCGACTTGATGCGGCGCAGGTACGTGCCGGGCACGTCGAGATCGAAGAGCGCCTCGTCGAGTGTGAAGGTGCAGCTGCCGGTCTCGCGCAGCGCGATGAGCGCCACCGGGTCGATGCCCGCGAGGGAGATGCTCCGCGTCAGTTCCAGCTCGCGCTTGTCGTTCTGAAGGTAGCTGACCTCCATGCGGTCGAGATCCAGGGTGATCCGCTCACCGGCCATCAGGCCCTTCTTGAGCGAATCCCAGTTCGCGAACTGCACGAACGAGGCGTCGTAGCGCGCCAGTTCGTGCTGGTAGCAGCGCTCCGCCTGGCGCGCCACGTCGTAGGCGAGCGCGTAACTCTGGTAGTGCACCGCCGAGACCTGCGACACCATCCAGTCGTAGAGCTGGTCGCTGGTGTACTTGCTGCGCATCCACTGGTCGACGGTGCGGGCGTGGTCGCGTTGCAGGTCGTGGTTCACCAGCTCGCGTTCGACGATCTGCTGCCGGGTCTGCGCCGCCTCGATCTGTTTGGAGATCGCCTCCAGCTCCTTGTCGGCGAGGCCGGCCTGGAGCTCCCATTCCTCGGCCCGCCGGGCGTTAGCCGCCTCGAGGCCGTGCATCGCCGCCTTCTGCGCATGGAACGTCGCGGTGGCACCCAGGAAGTCGGCCGCGCCGGCGGCGCTGAGTCCCAGTTGCGTGCCGCCCCACCGGAACTTGACCACCGGGCTCGCGAGGCCGGACGCGCCCAGGTCTCCATCGGGCGCGATCGCGAGCGAACCGGCCAGCGCCCTCGCCGCCTGGTGCAGGACGGTGGAGGTGTTGGCAACCTTCAGCTTGCTGATCTGTTGTTGCTCGAGTTCGCTGAGACCCTCGTCGGCCAGCCTGTGGTAGTGCTGGGCACGTTTCTCGGTGACCTGTTTGCTGCGCTCCAGCGCGACGACCGACGCCTTCGCCTCCTCGACCTGTTGCACCCGCACATCTCGCATCGCGTCGAGCAGCGCGATCTCATGCCCGGACCGGAGCTGCTGCAGTTCCTCGGAGTCCCGCTTCTCCAGCGCGGCGAGCAACGCGCCGCCCAGCGCCCGCACATTCGCGGCGAGCGCCTGCGCCTTCTGCACCATGGTGCGGAAGCGGTAGTGCGGCAGCGCCACCTGCAGCGAGGCTACTGCACTGGCGAGGCTGCCGCCCGCAGCGGCGGTGCTCACCAGCGCACCGGGATCGATCCGCGGCTGGAACAACGGGAGTTGTCGTACGACGCCCTCGATGTTCATGCAATGCCGGATCTTGTAAAGGCGGTCGTCGACGGTGTCCCACAGCGTCATGAGGTTCTCGTTGTGCGGAACGCAGAAGTAGAGCGTTGTGCCGAGATTGACGGCCGGAGGTTCCGCGCCGGAGACCGGCTGCGGGGCGAAGAGCAGGTTCTCGACCTCGACCATGGTGTTGGAGAACGCGTCGAGCCCTTCGGCCTTGAGCTGGTCGAAGCTTTTCGCCACCACCTCCTCGCGCGGCGGGACATCCTCGGGCCGGTCGCCGAGGATCTCGCGTGCCATGACGTAGAGCTGTGTGGCTTCGTTGACCGACTCCATCGTGTCCTGACGGAACAGCGAGTCGCCCCATTCGAGCACCGTCTGCACGTACTTGATGACGACGGCCTTCTGATAGGCCGTGATGCGCAGCCGCGCGATGGCCCACGGGTTGAAGGGGTCGGCGATGTACGCCGCGATCTGTGCCTCAAGATCAGCGCGCAGCTCGACGGACTCCGAGCTCGGATCGTCGCCGGCCAGCGTGGCCAGCATGGTCTGAATCGTTTCCCCCACGTTGGAGGTGAAGGGTTTGACCATCCAGTACCGGTAGGGCGGGTCGTACGCGGGGTTGCGGTTCGTCGGCTGGAAGAGAAAGTGGAACCAGCGCAGGGCCTCGTCGAAGCGACCCTCGCGCCGGAGGCGGTCGGCGATGAGCAGCGGGATGTGGAAGAACAGCTCCCAGTTGTAGATCGAGTACGCCCCGGAGGCGCCGAACTGGATGTTCTCGACCGGGTACGGCTCGACGACGACAGACTCGGATGGCTGGTAGGTCTGCTCGAAGACGTCGAAGCGGGCGAGTTTCTGGCGAGCGAGTGTCTGCGACGCCGCTCCGCTGTCCTCGTCCGCCGGTGCGAGAAGTCCGTCGACACCGCCCCGCCGGACCTCCTTGATGAAGCGGCAGGCGAACGGGTGGAAGTGGAGGTTGAAGGTGTAGGTCCAGACCGGATCCCCGAGCACACCGGTGTCCACCGCGCCGTAGGCCTGCAGCGCGCGGTCCTCCTCCTGCGTGGCGAGGTCGTTGTACAGCAACGCGCCCTCATAGTCGGCAGAGTGCTGGAGGCCGGCGGCAGACTGCGCGAAGGGATCGCCCGCGGTGGGTTTCTGCGACGCCTGTGACCCGATGCTGATGCCGAACGGCTCCGCCGTGTTCGTCTCGGCGAGGTTGCTGGCGGGCGTCGAGGTCGAGCGTGCCGTCGCCGCGATCAGGTCGGCGGCGTGGGCGTCGAGTGGCGCGATCGTGTCGACCGAGCGGTCGAACAGCAGCACGCCGCCGGTCACGTCCCGGTCGTCGCCGGCTTCGAAGCCTTCGTAGGCCACGCTGCCGCCGGTCTTCCCCGGTGCGTCGGCCCCGATCGCATCGGTCTCGAACTGGTGGGCGTAGTCCGTCGGCGACCAGCCCTGCGCCGGCTCGACGAGGAAGGTGCGCTCGGTGTCGAAGTAGAAGAACGGCCCCTGCGAGGCGAACTCGTTGTACTGCCGCGCGACGGTGTAGTAGGTGTCGTCCAAGGGGGTTTCCAGCGCCAGAATGTTCTCCGCGCTCTCATCGGCGATCAGGTTCTTGTCGGCGTCGACCGGCCCGGCGAGAACCAGGCAGCGGGGAGGTCGTACTGGAACAGGGCCGATCCACCGAGGTTGACGGTCAGGCGGGAGGAGGAGGACGTGGTCCTCGTCGGATACACAACGGCGTCCGGGGTTGGCTCGGTCAAGGCCAGAACGGCGCCCGTACAGTCGTCGAAGATGAATTTTCCGCATGACCACGCACCGTCGTAGTCATAGGCGGTGTGCGAGAAGATGCACTCGATCTCGAGCGATCCGCCGTCGGCTCGGGTCGGCCGGAACTGGAACGCGTGCCGTTGATAGCTCGGGGCGAGCCCGGTGTACGCCGCCCTGGTGTCGATCTCCTGCTGGGAAACCTGCTTCGGCGTCCATCCTCCGTCGCGGTTCTCGCTGTGCGCGAGCTGAACGGTCAGGAACTTCGCCGGCGGATCACCGTCGTTGTTGTCCAGCGCCTGTTCGATGAAGATCGGCCAGAACACCATCATCCGGCGGTTGTGGATAACGGGAATGAGGTGGTCGCCCTCGATGTCGAGGTCCACCTTTGCCCAGGGCGACCAGGTCCCGGCCGCGCGGCGCCGGTAGAAGTAGACCCGCGGCAGGTTCGGCGTCCGGCCGAACACGTGGAGCACGTCGACGGCGGCCTCCGCGTCCTCTTCCTCTTCGTGGTAGTAGGCCACGATCTCCAGCCGTGACACCTGAAGCAGGCTCTGCAGGTATGTCAGATAGGCCTGTTCCGCCGTCGCGTCGGTGATGGGCGCCTGGAGCAGGTCGGTCTCCAGCGCAGTGAAGATCTCCGACTTGTCGTCACGCAGCTCCGGCCAGAGCCAGTTCTCCGGGTAGAGGAAGACCCGCCTGTTGGCCTCCCAGACCCGGTAGTTGCGCATCCACGCCCAGCGTTCCTCCGCGCCGGCGCCGAGATCCGGCGTCTCCAGGTTGAGGAAACACCGCTGCACATACAGCTGTACCGAGCCGATGGCCTGAACGATGCGCGAGGTGAGCATGCATGGATCCATCTCGACATCGACGAGGACGTCGGCGAAGAGATCGGCGGGGTCGTCGAGCCCAGGGGTGTTGGAGACCAGCCAGGAGACCAGGGCCGCGCACTGCCTGTCCCGCAGCTTGTTCCGCAGCGGGCGCGCGACGTCGTACCAGCGGGTCGGCTCGTAGTCGGCCTTGGCCGCGAGCACGACGGCGCCGGCCACACCGGGAGTCACGTCGGCCGACGCCCAGCCGGCCGCCTGCTGCGCCGTCACGCCGACCTTGCGCAGCACGCCGAAGCTGTCGGCGAGGGTGTGCAACGCGGTGCCGTCCCGGAACGCCGCCGCTCGGTTGAAGCCGAACTCATCGGCCAGCCAGCGCAGATCGCTGTAGACCGCGCTGTCCGCCTCGAACGACCAGCCGGTGCGGTCGCGCAGCAGCCCCAGCAGGTCGTCGCGGGTGACGGTGGGGTCGCCGGCAGAGGTGAGCAGCTCGATGACCGAGGGCGTGCTGCCCGGGATCCGGTCGCGCAGGCGGAGCGCCTCGCGCAGGGCACGCCACCGCACGTAGAGCGCCGCCGCGTCGGCGATGGCGGCGAGCGGCAGAGCGGCGGGATCCAGCATGCCCGCGGGGATGCCGCCGGACAGCAGCCAGGCCTGTTCCTCGACGCCGATGCCGAGCTTGCCGAACACCATCGCGATCTTGTCGAGCAACGTGAGCGTGGCGAAGGCGGCCGCGTGGTCGCTCGCCGCACCGAGCACCGGCGCGTCGGCGAACCCGCGGCTCATGAACACGCCCAGCAGGTCGGTCGTGCCCTCGGCGGTCGGATCGTCCAGAACCGCGGCCGGCGCGAGCGCCAGGAGCGCGTCGGACTGCTCCGGCTCCAGCGCCAGCAGGCTCGCGACCTTCTGCCGGACCAGCAACTGCTTGCGTACCGTCGCGAGGTACGGCACCAGGCGCTCCAGCACAAAGGCGTACCGTGCCGCGGCCGGCATCGCCGCGAAGCCGAGGGTGCGCGGGTCGACGTCGGTGATGAAGAGCGCGAGGTACGTGGCGTAGAGCCGTTCCCGCTCGGCAGGGTCGACCGGCGTGGTGCCGTCGATCAGCGCCAGGACAGCGTCGAGGTCGGCGGCTTCCACGATCTCCGACAGCAGTTGCTGGGTGATCTCACCGGTGGGGTCGGGCTCGACGACGGCCTCGGCTTCGACCGCCAGCAGGCCCGCCTGCAGTTCGGTGAGGAACACCGACTGCGCCGTCTCGTCGGGACCGACGGACAGCGCCGCGTCCGCGTCGTGCCCGAGCAGGTAGAGCAGGTCGTCGGCGGTGAAGCCGGCGTCATTGACCGCCCGGACCTCGTCGATGAAGCGCAGGGTCGCCCGCGTGTCGAAGGTGCCGTCGTCCGCGACGAACGGATCGGCCGGCTCATCGAGCCGCGCGAAGAGTTCGCGGAAGGTCAGGACGTCACCGACCGGGAGTTTCAATGCCCGGGCGAGCACCACCGTGCGGTGAAGCCGGGACAGTGTGGATATCGCGAGAGTCATGTCCGGCTCGAGGATCTCGTCGAGCTCCTCCGCCGTCATACCCAGCGCCGCCTGCAATTCGACGGTCCAGGCGGACAGCGGGTCGCCGGCGAGAGCCAGATCGCGGTTCTCGTCCAGCCGGAAGGGCCACGTCGCCTCGTCGGCGACGACCGCGCGATCGAGGAACACCCGGTCGTACAGCGGCACGATCGGCACGTCGCGACCCGGCCGGTCGAGCTTCATGTCGAGGTCGCCCCACAGCGAGAGCAGCGCCGGCAGATCGATGCGCACGGCGGCGCGGATGCGCCGGATGTGGGAGATGCTCTCGATCACGGCGTCGTCGATCTGCGCCGCGTCGAGGGCGATCAGTACCTTGTCCAGGTCGATGATCGACCAGTCGAGACGGCGCCACAGCCGCACGAAGCGCCGGGCACGGTCGTAGAAGTCGCTCTCCGGATGCGCCCGGGTCGCGTCCAGCAGTGTCATCTGCGCCAGATCGCAATGCGACTCGCCCTCGGGTGAGACGAGGCCGAACCTCCACCCGGGATTGACCCAGGTGACGTGGAGCAGATCCAGCAGTTCCGGGAAGGAGAGCCCGCTGCGGTCCAGGAACCGGGTCGCCTCCGCCAGCGTGTCGGTCCACGTACCGGAGCCGGCCGGAAAGCCCCACAGTTCCTGCTGCGTGTGGCCGGAGCGGCCGGTCACGAGCCGCCGTTCGAGGCTGGTGAGGCCCAGGTCCTCGGAGGCGACGGAGACATCGCTCGGCACCGAGCCGCGCCGGAACGCCTCCATGAGCTCTGGCCGCCGTACCCCCTGCTGTTCCAGGTACACCCGCGTCTGCAGCGCGGTCAGGTCGAACGGAAGATCGAAGGGGTGCGCCGCCGTCGCCAGCACCCCGTCATAGACCCGCTGATTCAGGTATTCGGGATGGGCGAGCAGGACCTCCGACGGCAGGGTCGAGGCCGTGTGCTCCTCGGCCGGCAGCGATGCGATCCCGGCCACCCGGTTCTCGAGCACCTCCAGCACCAGGTCCACGTGGGGCACGACAGTGTTCGTGTTCTCGCAGGAGAGCTCCAGGGCGAACAGATCCGGGCGCCGCTCGCGCAGCGGTTGCAGGGCGCCCTCGTCCTCGAGCCAGTGCAGCAGGTCGGTGAGGTACGCCGCAGGGCTCAGGATCGAGCGGCAGTGCTCGCAGGCGCAGAAGTCGATGCTGCCGAACAGGGTGCGCCATTCGGGAAGCCCGCTCGACTCCGGCAGGCCGGCCACGGCGGCACCGACGTCCGGCACCGTCATGACGGCCGGGCCCTGGTATGCAGTGCCGAGGCCGGCCACCAGGTTCGCCGCCCGGGACGCTTGCACGGCCGCGGACTCGTAGATCGCACGGGCCGCCGGCTCGCCACCGACCGCGCTCGCGAAGCGCGTAACGAAGGCGTGCTTGCCAGTGCGCACGACGTCGCGCGCCGATGCGATGCCGGCAGCGTCCAGCGCGAGCATGGAGCGCCAGCGATCCACCGACGAGGCGATCCGGAACAGGCGCTGGTGGCGGGTGACCACGTCCAGCAGTTCCTCGCTCGGACCGTCGGGGAGGACGGCGTCGCCGGAGATCAGCCACGCACGCGCCGGGGTTCGCGCGAAGTCGAAGTCCTCGTTCGCCTCGAGGAAAGGCACCAGCAGATCCTTGCCGGTGAAGTCATCACCGCGCATGCGCGCCGCGACGCTGGCCGTTGGCCACGCCCGCTCCACGTTCTCCACCAGACGCCGCGCATACGCCGCCTCCCGCTCGGCCTGCGCCGCGCCAGGGATGGAGGCCGGGACCCCGACGGGGCGCCCGGCGCGCGTGCTGCGGATGTGGCTGAGCCAGTCGGTCTCGGTCAACCGCACGAGGTCACGCGCGCGCCGGATGCCGGCGTCGCTTCTGAGCGCGGCGACCAGCGGCTGGTGATTCTCCGTGAGCACGCCGAGGTGGAGGCTGAGCTGCACATCGTCCACCGCCGCCGGACCGAACTCCGGGTCCGTGCGAAGTTGCGCCCAGAACCCCCGTGGGTCCCCAGCGTGTCGTAGGTGGCGTGCGACGAAGGCGCTGCGCTGCGACTCGTTCATCGATGTCGTCATCAACAGAGCACCGAACGCGCCGGGCGCGGTACGGGCGGCGGCGTCGCGCGCGAGGGCTGCGCGCAGCTTCCGGTACACGGCCGTCCCGGACGCCCCGACGGCCAGGGAAACGATGTTGGCCGCACCCGCGCTCGCCAGCCGACGGACGATGCTGGCCTCGCTCGCGTTGAGCAACCGTCCGGCCGTACGCGTGCCACCGGTGCGGATCAGCCCATAGAGCGCCTCCGGGTCGACCCCGATGGCCGCGGCCTGTCGCCGCGCGAGCAGGTAGGGAGTGATCTGCTTACGGTGGAGACCGGTTCGGCGGACCAGGACGCCGACCGCGTGCGACCGGAGTGCGGCCAGGTCGTGGCCCTCGATCAGCGGCGCGACCGCCTCGTGCACGCGCAGGAAGTCGGACGGTCCACGCAAACGCTCGTCCCGGACGTAGACGTCCATTAGTGGCGAGGCGGCGCCGTTCACGGGTGGAGACGCGGCGATCGGGCGTCCGTCCTGGTTGATCACCCGGATGAACAAGGGCGAAGCCTCGGGTTCGTGGGCGAACTGATAGGTGCCGTCGGCCCCGGTCGTCGCCGACGCCAGGACCTGCTCGCCGACGAGGTCGAGCTGCACCGCCTCGACCCGGACACCCGCGATGACCGATCCGTCGGTGTGCCGGATGGTGCCGCTCACCCGGGGTTGCGGCTCTCCCGGCTCGCCGCCCGGCTTCGGGCCCTCGACGTCGACGTCGACGAGGATGTCGGCACGATCGGGCTCCTGTCCGACCGCCCATCGCCAACGCCCGTCCATGACCGAAACGGTCGAGTCGTTGCTGGTCACTTCGAGCGAAACGGCCGCCAGTTTCTGCTGCGCCCAGGACGGGAAGCCTTCCGGGTCGTAGACGACCCGGAAGGCGCCTTGCTGGTCGCTGACCACGGACGCGAGCGTCTGCCGTCGGCGCGGGCCCGCGGTCAAGATCGCGGTGACGGTCAACCCGGGCAGCGGCGCGCCGTCCGCCGCGGCGGACACCGTCCCGGGCACGGCCACCGGGCGGTGATCGTCATCGACCGCGACGAGGATCTCGACGGCATCCGGGGCGTCATCGTAGGGCCAGACAGCCGGGCGCCCGCGCACCGGGAGCGGGGCGTCGCCGGCCATCGCGCGCAGCCGCACGAGCGGTCGCTCCTCCACCGACAGGTCGCGCGCCACCTCCGTGTCGTAGGTCAATGCGTAGCGACCACTCGGGTCCAGCGTCGCGGCATCCAGAACGACAATGCCCGCCTGCCCACGCACGGTGGCCTCGACCCGGATGGGTGTGGCGGGTGTGCTGCCGACAACGGTGATCGAGACCTGAACGGTGATGGACGGCATGGCGTCGGACCTGCCCGTCAGCGCAGCGGGTGGGTGGAGGCGCTCAACGTACCGCTTCGGCGCGGACCCCAGCTACGGTTCGCGCCCGGGTCAATGCGGAGAGTCGGCAGCTGGACAGAGTGTGTCGATGGTGGACCAGGGCGACTCACCGTGCGCACCAGGATGGGATTGGTGACCATGGCGGGCGGCTGGGTGCGCCAGTTCGCGACCAGTTCCACGCGGTGCTGCTGGTCGGGGTGGGTTGGGTCGGCGACGTGCAGCCGCGCGAAGGTGTCGAGTCGAAGGTCGATGTCGACGCGGAAGCCTTCGGCGCGGTAAACGGTGATCACCTCGTCCACGGCGGTGGGGAAGTCGGCGCGGGGTTGCCAGTTGACGAACAGGTCGACGTCGGCTTGCAGTGCCGAACCCAGCATCATGCGCGGCAAGGTCAACACTTGCCCGCACCGTTTGTGTTTCCGGGGCGTACGTCAGGTGCAGCCCGAGGCTGCGGTAGACCTCCAGCTTGTGTTCCGGCTCGGCGTCCCGCAGGGCGCTCACGAGGTCGCAGAGCTCTTCGACGACGGCGATGATCTGCTCCTCGCTCGCCGTCGCGTCCCGGTCCGTCGGAATGTCGGGGATGTCGCCATAGGGCGCCTTGGTGATTCGCCCGATCGGGATGAGGCAGGGTCACCCCCGGTCCCGGAAGGCTGTCGAGGTACCAGTTCGCTGCGCGACAACCAGTTGAGGATCACCGGTGACCGTACGCGTGGGACAAGGCGTACCGAACCGAACCGCGGCGCATTGAGGTCAGGGGTCGTAACTGGCGGTTCGACGGCGATCGGACCGGAGAGGAGAATCAGGTGGAATACCAGGATTTCATCAATGCAGTGGCCACGCGGGCGAAGGTGTCGACCGATCAGGCGGCGACACTCACCAGCGCCACGTTGGAGACATTGGCAGATCGGATCAGCGCCGGCCAGGCTGAGGACCTTGCCTATCAGCTTCCCGAAGGCCTTGACGATCACCTGCGCAAACCGCCACCGCACAGAAGGGAGGAACATGCCAAGTCGTTCGGGCTCGAAGAGTTCGTGCGCCGGGTGGCGGACCACCCGGCCATCGACCGTGCGCTCGCCGGTGCCGGGGTCCGCGCGGTGCTCACCACGCTACGTGAGGCTGTTTCCCGTGACGAGTTCGAGGACGCGATGGCCCAGCTTCCCAAGGAGTTCCGGCAGGTGATCGAACCGGTGGGCGCCGGTGGCAGGCAGCGTCCCGGCTCGTAGCACGAGCCGGTCGGGCGCGCGCCAGCGCGGAACGGCGCCCGCAGCTGAACGTACGAGAGCGAACATCTCGAAGCGGTGGGGAAGCGGGCCGAAGTGCCGGCGGCGGAGGCGGCGAACGTCGTCGGCGCCACGCTGACGACATTGGCGGAACAGCGCGATGAACGTCCGGGCCACCGACGTTCGAGCCGTCTACGAGCAGTGGCGGTCACGGGGGGGGAGTTCCTGACTGAGCCCAAGGATCATCGCGTCGAGATCCGGTGCTACCTCCGGGGCCCGGACGGCTATCTGATCGAGCTCGGTCAGGGCACCGGGATTCTCGCGACGTCGACTCGGCGCCCGTCGGCGTGGTCGAGGAGGTGCTCACCGACGAACGGTGGGACATCTTCCACGGCGTCATCGTGGCGCCGCCGGGGTCGGACCAGTCCCACCGCTTCGCCCAGCGGGAGCAGATCGCCGGCCTGTACGAGCGGGGCGTCGTGCTGTCGGTACCCGGTGCCGAGATGCGCGATCCGGGCGAGGACCCGCCGGCTGGAGTGGTCGAGGAAGCGGCTCACCACCCGGTGCAGGCGGACCTGCGCCGCGCATGGCAGCGGCTGAGTCGACCCCGCTGAGCCCGCCGATCTGCGTCCCGGTGTGTCCTACGGCGAGACTCGTACCTCTACGGAGCTGATGAACCACCGAAAGTCGGACGTGCTGTGAATGGCCACGTCGTTCGTGCCGCTCTTGTCGAACGAACGCGTCCCGGCGCACACGACGACGGACTGACCCGCCGGCACCGGTCCCGCGCTGAACAGCTGTGCGAAGTAGTGGGCACCCCGGGTCAACTTCTCCTGCAGGAAGCTCTCGTCATCGTCGGTCGCCTCGTCGAGGACCGACATCTCGGCATATGAGGGCTCGGAGACGTTGGGATGCAGGACGTCGAGCATCAGGAAGTTCCGCTGGCCGGTGCGGGAGTTCGACCATCCCCATTCGTCCTCTGTTTCCAGGCGGTGCGTCGCCTCGACGCACTGCGCGTCGATGAGGACCTCGACCAGACCGGTGGTGGGCGGCACGAAGGCGAACGCTATCGAGCTGAACCCGTCGCCGGATGCGTAGTCGAAGTCGCCGGCGTCGCCGTTGTCCATTGTGATCGAGATGCCGACGTCGCCGACCGACGGGTTGAGCGTATGGATGCGATCAACGACGAAGTTGTCGTTGTGTACCGGGACGAAGCCGAAGTTGAACCCGAAGAACGGCGGCCGGAAGAGTTCCCACCGGTGTGGGCCGCTGTCGTCGGGTTCGTAGACTCCCCAGGGAAGCGCGTGCTCGTGGAACGGCGACAGCCTCAGCCATTTGTCGAGGTTGCTCGAGAGGTGGAACCCGGCCGTGACGTTCTCGTCCGCCGTGAAGACGTCGGCTACCGCCTCGTGGTAGTCGGTCGCGATCGCGACAATCGCCTCACGCCTGATGTCCCGACTTCGCATGAATGCGTCAGCCTTGTGTTTCCGGGCTTCGTTGAGTTCGTTGTAGGGCGACCGCAACCCTTGCGGTGGTTGAAGCAGGTCGCGAAACGTCAACCGCTCCTGCTGCATGAGTTGCCGCAAGTCCGTCCAGTTGTCGTCGCCCAGCAGGCGCTGCAGCCGGTCGCCAGCATCGGCTGACAGTTTCGCGGCCTTGCTGCTGCGCTTTTTGGTGATCTTCCCGAGCCGCTGCTCGCGCTCCTCCGCCGCCGCGTCCGCCAACCGCTGGGCTTTGGCAGGGAAATGGCTAAAATTCCGAATTGTCTTACAGGTACTGACCACGTCAACCACCCCACCAAACCCTTGCCTACATGCTGCTTCACATCTCTCCGAGTTGCCATACGGGTTGTGCTATGTACGCAACGCAACATCTACCTTCAAATGTGATCAACTGGACTCTTTGCGAAGCGGCCGGGAACCCAGCCCGGGGCAGCCACGTCGTAGGGGGCATGACGGGTAGCAGCGCCCACGTACCCCAGCCAACGGCCACCACCGGCGTCCCCCGAGCCATGACTCCAGCTCGCGTCATGGGGCTGGCCCTGATCGCCGGCCTGGCGCTGGTCACCGGCTGTACGGCGGAGCCGGTCCCCGCGCCGCCACGTGACCGGGGAGTGCCGGCCGGCGGGTTCCGGCTCGTCGCGTTCGACTCCTGCCCAGAGGCGCTGCGGCAGCTGAAGACGGCTGCCGAGGCCTACGTCGGGCCCTGGGGGTTCGGGCCGATCGGGGACATGCGTACCTTCGGCAACGCCGAACAGGCTGAGGCGCCCGCCGCGGCGGGGCGGGCGGATGCGGCGGCCAAGGGCTACTCGGGCACCAACACGCACGAGGCCGGGGCCGATGAACCGGACCTGGTCAAGACCGATGGCAAGCGGATTGTCACCGTGAGCCACGGCAAGCTGTACGTGGTCGATCCGGCCACCCGCCGACTGATCGGGGAGCTGGAACTGGCACCGGGTGCCGATGGGTTCGGCGGGGCCGAAGACGGCCTGCTGCTGCAGGGTGACCGGGCGCTGGTGCTGCGCCGCGACGGATGGGCCGGGATGGCGAAACCGGCCGTCCCCGAGGGAGGCGGGCGCCCCGCCCAGCCCGACGCCCCGACGCCGGACGGCATCGTCGGTCCCCGGCTGATCATGGTCGACCTGTCCGGCGCGCCGAAGATCATCGGCGAATACCGGATCGACGGCAATCTGGTGGACGCCCGCCAGGTGGGCACGACGGTCCGGGTCGTGGTCCGCTCCGCGCCCCGGCTGAACTTCCCGTACCGGGAACGGGCCACCGATGAGCAGCGCACCACCGCCAACCGCGAGATCATCGACAACGCCACCGCCGACGACTGGCTGCCCCGGTACGAGGTCACCTCCGGCGGGCGAACCAGCGCCGGACGGGTCGGCTGCGAACGGGTGAGCCGGCGGGCCGCCTACTCCGGCACCTCGCTGGTGACTGTGCTCAGCTTCGACCTCGGTGCGGCTACGCTCGGCGCTGGCGACCCGGTCACCGTGATCGCCGACGGCGACACCGTCTACAGCAACGGTCCCCGGCTGTACGTCGCCAACGACCAGCGCTGGCGGGTGCTGCCGATGCTGACCGCGCGGAACATCGCACCCGATCCCAGGGACGAGACCACCGAGATCTATCAGTTCGACATCTCGGGCGCGGGTGCCCCGCGGTACGTCGCCGCCGCGTCCGTGCCCGGCTGGCTCATCAACCAGTACGCCATGTCCGAGTGGGACGGGCACCTGCGAGTCGCCACCACCAGTGGCCGCACCTGGGGCGACAAGCCGAACTCGACGTCGAGCGTGTACGTCCTGCGCGCCGACGGCACGGCGCTGACCCAGGTCGGCAAGGTCACCGGACTGGGCAAGGGGGAACGGATCTACGCGGTACGGTTCGTCGGCGGCACCGGGTACGTCGTCACCTTCCGGCAGACCGACCCGCTCTACACCGTCGACCTGCGTGATCCGCAGGCGCCGAAGGTGAGCGGCGAACTGAAGATCAACGGGTATTCGGCGTACCTGCACCCGGCCGGCGACGGACGGCTGCTCGGTGTCGGGCAGGAGGCGTCCGACCGGGGCCGGGTCCAGGGCACCCAGCTCTCGCTCTTCGACGTCGCCGATCCGGCCAAGCCGACCCGGATCGCCCAGCACCACGTCAGGCAGGGGCACTCCGAGGCGGAGTTCGACCCGCACGCGTTCCTCTACTGGCCGGCCGAACGCCTGGTCGTGGTCCCACTGACCGTCTACGACACGCGCCTGCCGAGCAACGTGGCGCTGGCGCTGCGGGTCGGCGACGGCGGGTTCACCAAGGTCGGCACGGTCGATCACACACTGGGCACGCGCCGTCGCGGGGATCTGGCGCCGATCCGCCGCTCACTGGTCGTCGACGGAGTCCTCTGGACCGTTTCCGACGCCGGCCTCAAGGCGACCAGCCTCTCCACTATGAAGACCCTCGGCTGGCTGCGTACAGCGTGACCCCGGTGGTGGTGTCCGGGGCCAGAGCGGGAGTGGCCGGGATCAGACGTGCGTGATCACGTTCTTGCCGTACGAGGAGAGGGTCTTCTCCTTGTCGTCATGCATGAGGTAGAGGGCGAAGTTGTGCACCCCGATCTCCTTGAGCTCCTGCAGCCGGTCCACATGGGCTGACTCGGGCCCGACCAGGCAGAACCGGTCGACGATCTCATCGGGCACGAAGTCGGTGGACGGATTGCCGGCGCGGCCGTGGTGTGCGTAGTCGTAGCCCTCGCGGCCCCTGATGTAGTCGGTCAGCGCCTTCGGCACGACCCCGGAGTCGCCGTAGCGGGCGATCAAATCGGCCACATGGTTGCCGACCATGCCGCCGAACCAGCGCAGCTGATCCCGTTGGTGCGCGAGGTTTGTGCCCACGTAGGCCGGCGCGGCCACGCACATCGTGATCGAGTCGGGATCTCGACCTGCTGCGTTGGCCGCGTCGCGTACCGAGCCAATCGTCCAGCGGGCGATGTCGGGATCGGCCGTCTGCAGGATGAAGCCGTCGGCCTGCTCGCCGACCAGCCGCAGCGCTTTCGGGCCGTAGGCGGCCATCCAGATCTCCAGCCTGCCGTCCCGCACCCACGGAATGCGCACCGGCGTGCCGTGGTGTTCGACCTCGTTGCCTTCGGCCAGCTCTTTGATCACGTGCATCGCTTCTTTCAGCGTGGCCAGGCTCGCCGGCGGCTGGCCGATGACCCGCCGGGCCGAGTCGCCGCGGCCGATCCCGCACACCGTGCGGTTGCCGAACATGTCGTTGAGCGTGGCGAAGAGCGACGCGGTGACCGACCAGTCGCGGGTGCTCGGGTTGGTCACCATCGGCCCGACGATCAGGTGCTTGGTTGCGGCGAGGACCTGCGAGTAGATGACGAACGGCTCCTGCCACAGCACGCAGGAGTCGAACGTCCACCCGTAGCGAAACCCGTTGTCCTCCGCGGCGGTGAGGCCGGTCACGACGTCGCGCGCTGGCGGGTCGGTCTGGAGTACGACACCGAAGTCCACGGCTTCTCCTTTTCAACAGTTGCTTAGGCGGGAGCCCTGGTCCTTCAGGGCCGGAGGAACGCTCTTGCGGACGGGGATGTTTCTGGTTTTCGATGTACTCCTTGACCACGGCGAGTGGTGCGTCGCCGCAGGACCCGGCGAAGTACGACGGGGACCACAGGTCCACGCCCCACAGGTCCCGGCGCAGGTGCGGTTCGTGCTCCTGGCGCAGTCGGGCCGATACGCCTTTGAGGCTGTTGACCGGTTTCGACAGTGCGACGGCCGGCGGGTACTGCACGAGCAGGTGGACGTGGTCGTCCTCGTCGTTGAACTCGCGCAGCTCCGCGCGGAAGTCGGTGCAGACGTCGACCATGATCTGTTGGCAGCGAGTGAGGATCGCCGCGGGTGAGCGCGCCCCGCCGGTACTTCCTGGTGAGGACCAAGTGGGCATGCAGGTTGTGGACGACTGAGCGACCTCGGCGAACATCCGGGTTGGGGGTCCATCTGGGTGACATAGGCCAGCGCTACGGTGGTCGTGTGAAGCTGGTCGTGCAGGTGAAGCTGCTGCCGACGCCCGGGCAGGCGTCGGCGTTGGAGGCGACCCTGCGCGCGTGCAATGCAGCGGCGTCCGACGTGGCGGTCGTGGCCCGGGAGACCGGGGTGTACCGGAACTACGACCTGCGTAAGCAGGTCTACGCCGGGATCAAGGCTGACTACGCCCTGGGTGCCCAGGCGGCTCAGCATGTGATCAAGAAGGTTTCCGACGCCTACGCCACGTTGAAGGCGAACTTGCGGGCTGGCAACTACGGCAAGCCCGGCTCGAAGCGACGCCGCAAGGTCGAGACCAACGCGGTCGTGTTCCGCTGGAACGCGGCCCAGCCCTATGACGCTCGGATGCTGTCCTGGCAGGCCGATGCCCGGACCGTGTCCATCTGGAGCACGCACGGCCGGCTCAAGGGCGTCGCCTATACCGGGTCCGCCGACCAGCTCAAGGCGATCGCCACCAGCAAGACCGGCGAGTCGGACCTGATCTTCCGGGACGGCATGTGGTTCCTGTACGCCACCGTCGAGGTGGTCGAACCTGAGCTGATCGACCCGTGCGGCTTCCTCGGCGTGGACATGGGCATCGTCAACATCGCGTACGACTCCGACGGCACTGGCTACGCCGGTGACCGGCTCAACGGCTACCGTCGGCGGCAGCTGCGGCTGCGCAAGCGGTTGCAGGAGAAGGGCACTAAGTCGGCTCGGCGGCTGCTGGCCCGGCGTAACAAGAAGGAAGCGCGGCACGCCGCGAATGTGAACCACTGCATCGCCAAGACCATCGTGACCGAGGCTGTACGCACCGGTCGCGGCATCGCCGTAGAGGAACTGACGGGGATCCGCGAACGGGTCCGGCTCCGCAAGCCCCAACGGGTCACACTGCACTCGTGGTCGTTCCACCAGCTCGGCAGCTTCCTGGACTACAAGGCCCGCCGAGCAGGTGTACCGCTGGTCCAGGTCGACCCGCGGTACACCTCCCAGACCTGCCACGGCTGCGGGCACCGCGACAAGCGGAACCGGCCGGACCAGGAAACCTTTCACTGTCGGTCGTGCGGGGTCGTTGCCCACGCCGATCACAACGCGGCCCTCAACATCGCCCAGCGCGGCGTCGAGGGTTGGGGCGCAGTCAACCGTCCGCACGCGGCATCACCCTGCATCCAGTAGGGGGACTGACCTGCAAGCCTGCCCATTCATAGGCGGGTAGTTGACACGAGGTACTGACTGAGATCGCGCTTGAGGAACCTGCCGTGCCCGGCCGCGCCGTGGAAGGCGTTGTCGTCGACCACGACCCGGCCACGGGAAAGCACGGTGGAGACCTTTCCGGTCAGCTCCATGCCCTCGTACGCGGAATAGTCCACGTTCATGTGGTGCGTGCTGGCCGATATGGTCTGCCGGGCCGTGGGGTCGTACACCGTGATGTCCGCGTCGGCGCCCGGCGCGATGACGCCCTTACGCGGGTAGAGCCCGAACATCCTGGCGGGCGTGGTCGAGCTGATCTCCACCCAGCGCGGCAGGGTGATCTCGCCTTTCACGACGCCCTGATAGAGCAGGTCCATCCGGTGCTCGACGCCGGGCATCCCGTTCGGGATCTTGGAGAAGTCTCCCCGGCCCAGCTCCTTCTGGTCCTTGAAGCAGAAGGGGCAGTGGTCGGTGGAGACCAGCGACAGGTCGTTGGTGCGCAGGCCCCGCCACAGTTCCGCCTGGTGCTCCTTCGGGCGCAGCGGGGGAGAGGCGACGTACTTCGCGCCCTCGAAGTCGGGCCTGGCCAGATCCTCCAGCGACAGGAACAGGTACTGCGGGCAGGTCTCGGCGAACACGTTCTGCCCGGTGTCGCGGGCCTGGGTGACCGCGTCCAGGGCGTGCGCGGCGGACAGGTGCACGATGTACAGCGGCGCGCCGGTGACCTTGGCCAGCGCGATCGCCCGCGAGGTCGCCTCGCCCTCCAGCTCGGGTGGCCGGGTCAGGCCGTGCTGCACCGGGTCCGTCTGACCGTTGGCCAGCGCCTGGAGGACGAGCTGGTCGATGGCGATGCCGTTCTCCGCGTGCATCATGATCATCGACCCGGTGTCCCGGGCCTTCTGCATCGCCCGCAGGATTTCCCCGTCGGTGGCGTAGAAGACCCCCGGATAGGCCATGAACATCTTGAACGTGTTGACGCCCGCGTCGATGCAGGCCTCCATCTCCTTCAGGGAGGTGTCGTTGACGTCCGAGACGATCATGTGGAACCCGTAGTCGATCGCGCAGTTGCCGTCGGCCTTGCTGTGCCACTTGTCCAGCGCGGACAGCACGGACGTGCCCTTGCCCTGTACGGCGAAGTCGACGATGGTCGTCGTGCCGCCCCAGGCTGCCGCGATCGTCCCGGTCTCGAAATTGTCCGCCGAGAACGTGCCGCCGAACGGCATCTCCATGTGGGTGTGGCCGTCGATGCCGCCCGGCACCACGTACTTCCCGGCGGCGTCGATCACGCGCTCGGCCCCAGCCCCCCACTGCTCGGCCAGACCCGAGTCGGGCGCGGCGAGCGCCGCTATCCGCTCGCCCTCGACCAGGACGTCCGCCGGGTACGCCCCGGTAGCGTTGACGACTGTTCCGTTGCGGATGACGATGCTCACGGCTTCACCAGCGATTCGTACGTGTCCGGACGGCGGTCGCGGTAGAAGGCCCACAGGTCGCGGACCTCGGCCAGCTTGTCCATGTCGAGGTCGCGGACGACGACCTCATCCTCGGTGTCCGAGGCGGCGTCGCCGACCAGTTGCCCGCGCGGGTCGACGAAGTACGACTGGCCGTAGAAGTCGTTGTCGCCCAGCGGCTCCACACCGACCCGGTTGATGGCGCCGACGTAGTACTCGTTCGCCACCGCCGCCGCCGGCTGCTCCAGCCGCCACAGGTACTCCGACAGGCCGCGGCTGGTCGCCGACGGGTTGAAAACGATCTTCGCGCCGGCCAGGCCGAGCGCCCGCCAGCCCTCGGGGAAGTGCCGCTCGTAGCAGATGTAGACGCCGATGCGCCCCACGGCGGTGTCGAACACCGGATAGCCGAGGTTTCCCGGCCGGAAGTAGAACTTCTCCCAGAACCCCTTCACCTGCGGAATGTGGTTCTTCCGGTGCTTGCCGAGGTAGGTGCCGTCGGCGTCGATCACCGCGGCGGTGTTGTAGTAGACACCGGGCTGCTCCTGCTCGTACATCGGCACGATCAGGACCACGCCGTGCTGCTCGGCGACCTCGCGCATCAGCGCCGTCGTCGGCCCGTCCGGGATCGCCTCCGTGTACGAGTAGTAGTCCGCGTCCTGGATCTGGCAGAAGTACGGGCCGTAGAACAACTCCTGCAGGCAGACCACCTGTGCGCCCTGCGAAGCGGCGCTGCGAATGGCCTCGACCGCGTTGGCGATCATCGACTCCTTGTCGCCGGTCCACTTCTGCTGCACCAGCCCGGCTCGGACGATGTTGCTCATACGTTCTCCCCCTTTTCGTGGCTGGCGCGCGGCATCGACAGCGCCAGGTAGACGAGGAACCCGGCGATCAGACCGACCACCCAGCTGTAGTCGTAGAGCGGCTTGAGAACCGGGATGAGCCCGTCGGACGGGAACGGCCCCTTGCCGGGGGCGGAGTAGGCGCCACCCACCGCGAGGACCGCGCCGACGACGGTGGCGACGAGCGCCGCCCAGTTCCAGCCGCCCGAGAACCAGTACCTGCCCTCGGGGCGGTAGAGGGCCGGCAGTTGGAGGCGGGTGCGGTGGCGGAGCCAGTACCCAGCGATGAGGACGCCGGCGACCGCGCCGAGCAGGCCGCCGTAGAAGCCGAGCCAGACGAAGATGTAGATGTTGGGGTCCTGCACGAGCCGCCACGGCTGGATCAGGATGCCGAGCACGCCGGTGATCAGGCCGCCGGTCCGGAAACTCACCAGTCGGGGCGCGGCGTTGGAGAAGTCGTACGCCGGGCTGACCGTGTTCGCCGCGACGTTCACCGACAGCGTGGCGACCACGACCGTGAACAGCCCGAGCGCGACGACCAGCGGGTTCTCGAACTTCGCGGCCAGCTGGATGGGGTCCCAGATGGCCTCGCCGTAGATGACGGCCGTGCCGGAGGTGATCAGGATCGACAGGATGGCGAAGAACGACATCGTGGTGGGCAGCCCGAGAATCTGCCCGTACGCCTGCTGCCGCTGGCTGCCACCGAAGCGGGTGAAGTCGGGGATGTTCAGCGAGAGAGTCGCCCAGAAGGCGATCATCCCCATCAGTGACGGGGCGAACAGCTTCCAGAAGTCGGCGCCCCAGCCCAGCTTCGACGGCTCGGACAGGATCGGGCCGAGCCCGCCCGCCTCGACCATCACCCAGATCAGCAGGGCGACGGCGACCACGATGACGAACGGTGCGGCCCAGTTCTCGAAGCGCCGCAGGGTGTCCATGCCCCGCCAGATGATCGCCATCTCGATCGCCCAGAACAGGAAGAACGAGGCCCACAGCGTCCACGGATAGTCCATCACCACCGCCGCGTCGACCCACCAGGAGCCCAGCAGCTTGCCGGCAATCGCGTAGATCGCCTCGCCGCCGATCCAGGTCTGGATGCCGAACCAGCCGCAGGCGATGAAGGCGCGCAGCAGGGCCGGGAGGTTGGCGCCGCGGACCCCGTAGAACGCGCGGGCGAAGACCGGGAAGGGGATGCCGTACTTCGTGCCCGCGTGGCTGTTCAACAGCATCGGGATCAGGACGAGCAGATTGCCCAGCGTGATCGTGAGGAATGCCTGCACCCAGTTCATGCCGAGCTGGATGAGCCCGGCGGCGAGCAGATAGGTGGGGATGTTGTGCGCCATGCCGATCCACAGCGCCGCGAAGTTGTACGTGTTCCAGGTGCGCTTCTCGATGGGGACCGGGGCGAGCTCTTCGTTGAAGTATCGGCTGTCGCGGATCGTCGAGAAGTCACGCAACTCGACTCGGCCATCCGGATGGGTGATCTGTGTGCCCGGCTCGGCCGCGGTGGTTTCGGCGGGGGGCAGGGGTTCAACGGCCATCGGTCACCTCCCTGTCACGCTGCCGCAACAGCGGCCGGCCAACCGGCGCGTGCTGCGGGTGGGGGCGGATCAGCACGATCTTTATCTCGGAATGGTGGGTGTCCCGGACCCGCCACGGGCAGCGGCAAAGTGTCCACGCTTGCCATGATCGGGGCACACTCTGTCCACGGGCATGCCCGCACGGAGCCGTCAATCGCCGCGGTGGCTGGATTCGGGTCTCCTGCCGGACCCTTGACCCGTCACGCCTCGTCGAGTTCGTGCACCAGCAGCGCCACGTACAACGACAACATCGACTCCGGGTCCTCCAGCGACACCCCGAGCACCTGCGCGATCCGCGACAGCTGCTGGTAGTAGGCCGTCCGTGACAGGTGCGCCACGGCGGCCGCCGCCGACTTGTTCCCGCCCTGCTCGCAGAAGCAGCGCAGCAGCTCCACCAGCCGGCTGCCCTGGCTGTCATCGCGGACCAAAAGGGGCCCGAGCTCCCGGTCGGCGAACGCCCGGACCCGCTCGTCCTCGCGCAGCAGGTGCAGCAGGCCGCGCAGTCGCACGTCATCCAAGCGGTGGTAGAGCTGGGTGCCGGTGGAGCGCAGCGCGGCACCGGCGACGTGCGCAGCCTCCCCCAGACTGCGCCGCACGTCCGACACGTGCGACACCGTCGTCCCGACGGCCACCACCACCGCACTGGCCGTCGAGCGGTGGACTTCTCTGGCCAACCGCCGCAGGATCGCGTCGACATCCGCCTGCGCCGGCAACGACAACAACGCGCGCACGCTGGTGTCGTCCACGACGCCCACCAACGCCGGCACGCTCACCCGCCGCGCGGCCAATGCGGTGGCCTCCGCGAGGTCCCGCAACACCTCCTGCGTGGCCAGTGCGGGGGCGCGCGGCGTGATGCTCCCCGGCCGGATCGCCACTCCGACCAGTTTCCGCCGCTCCAGCGCAACGCCCAACGCGGCCGCCCGGGTGGTCAGATCAGGAGGCGGCAGGGCCTGGCCGAGCAGTTGCGCGAGCAACATCCGGTGCGTCTGCCGCTCCAGGCTCTCCCGATCCCGCGCCACGAGCCGGTGCACCGCCAGTGCCGACGCGGCCCGCTCCGCGACCACCACATGCCGGTGCGGGGGAGGGGCCGGCGAGAGCAGCACCAGTCGTCCCCAGTCGGCGCCCTGCGCGCCGACGGCGGTGATCAGCCAGCCGGCTTCCTCGTCGTAGGCGGTCCGTTGGGAGACCGCCACGGATCGGGATCGCTGCCCCCAGTCGGTCAGCAGCTCGATCGGGTCCTGCCCGGCCGCGTCGTACGCGAGCACGTCGTGCCCCAGCGTCTCCAGGACGACCGGCAGCCCGGAGATCCTCGCGACCTCGCGCAACACCTCGGCCGGCTCCGCCCCGGCCACCGTGAGCGCGGTGAACGTCTCGTGCACCTGCTCAGCCGCCCGCAGCTCGGCGAGCTGCGCGTCCACGATCAACGCCACGACCGCCTCCGTGACGGACACGAACTGGGTCTCCCGCGCCAGCGTGATCAATGGCAGCCGGTGTCGTTCCGCAGCCGCCACCAGCGCCTCCGGCAGGTGGTCGCTCCAGCGCCGGACCAGCTCCACCACGAGCCCCGCCGCGCCGACCGCGGCCAGGTCGTCCACGTACGTCGTCAGCGCCGTCTCCTCGTCCGGCAGCGCGATGCCGGTGGTCAGCACGAGTTCGCCGCCGCGCAGCAGATGAGCGATGTCGGCGACCTCCGCCGCATGGACCCAGCGGACAGGCCCCGGCAAGCCGGCGGATCCGGCGACGACGCGGGGCCTGGCGCGCCGGATCACGGGCAGCGCCATGGCTTCGGCGACCGTGGGGTACATGCGGCCTCCCGTGCGGGGGATGCACACAACGTAGTGCCAGCGATGGCGACCCGTACAGGTTGTCGGTGGCGGCGAACACCGAAGTCTCGGGACACTCGGCTCAGTCACGAGATACGGAGGACGCGATGGCGCATCGGGAGTTGCTGCATCGACACCGGTCCGTGCTGCCGAAGTGGCTGGCCCTCTACTACGAGGAGCCGATCGAGATCGCCAGCGCGCACGGTCGCCGGGTGACCGATCGCGAGGGCCGCACGTACCTCGACTTCTTCGGCGGCATTCTCACCAACTCGGTCGGCTACGACGTGGCCGAGATCAGCGACGCGGTCCGCTCGCAGATCGACACCGGCGTGCTGCACTCCTCGACGCTGTACCTGATCGAGTCGCAGGTCGAGCTCGCCGAGAAGATCGCGGACCTCTCCGGGATCCCGGACGCGAAGGTGTTCTTCACGAACTCCGGTACCGAGGCCAACGAGACCGCGTTGATGCTCGCCACGCAGTACCGGCGCAGCGGGCAGGTGCTCGCGCTGCGCAACTCGTACCACGGGCGCGCGTTCGCCACCGTCGCGATCACCGGCATCCGCGGCTGGTCGGCCAGTGAGCTCAGCCCGATCAAGGTGAGCTGGGTGCACGGTGGCTACCGGTACCGCAGCCCCTTCAAGGACCTGTCGGACGCCGATTACGTCAAAGCGTGCGTCGCCGACCTGCGCGAGGTGATCGAGACCGCGACCGCCGGCGACGTGGCGTGCATGATCGTCGAGCCGATCCAGGGCGTGGGCGGCTTCGCCTCCCCGCCCGACGGCCTGTTCCGCGAGTTCAAAAAGGTGCTCGACGAGTACGGCATCCTGTTCGTCTCCGACGAGGTCCAGACCGGTTGGGGCCGTACCGGCGAGCACTTCTGGGGCATCCAGGCGCACGACGTCGTGCCGGACGCGATGACCTTCGCCAAGGGACTCGGCAATGGTCTGGCGATCGGCGGGGTCGTCGCGCGCGCGGAACTCATGGACTGCCTGCAGGCCAACTCGATCTCCACCTTCGGCGGCAACCCGATCTCCACCGCCGGGGCCCTGGCCACCCTCAACTACCTGCTGGATCACGACCTGCAGGCGAACGCCGCGAAGCTGGGCAACCGCCTCATCCACGGCCTGCGCTCGGTCGCCGCGACGCACCCGGTGGTCGGCGACGTACGCGGCAAGGGCCTGATGATCGCCCTCGAGTTGGTCGGCCCGGCCGGCGAACCCAACCCCGCGGCCGCGACCGCCCTGTTGGAGGAGACCCGCAGGCATGGACTGCTGGTCGGCAAGGGCGGCCTGTACGGCAACGTGATCCGGCTGGCGCCCCCGATGACGCTGACCGAGGACGAGGCCGAGGAGGCGCTGGGAATTCTGTCCGAGGCTATCGAGGCGGTGTCGGCATGAGGATCACTCACCGGATCGGCGGCAAGGCCTGGACCGGTGTCGCGCAGCGCGCGGGTGAGGTGTACGACCCGGCAACCGGTCAGGTCCGCGGACGGGTCGACTTCGCCAGCGCCGCGGACGTCGACGAGGCGGTCGACGCCGCCCGCGAGGCCTTCGCCCGCTGGCGCCACGCCTCCCTCGCCCACCGCGCGAACGTGATGTTCTCGTTCCGCGAACTGCTCAACGCCCGGAAGTCCGACCTCGCCGAGATTGTCACCGCCGAGCACGGCAAGGTGCTCTCCGACGCGGCGGGCGAGATACAGCGTGCGCTGGAGGCGGTGGAGTTCGCGTGCGGCATCCCGCAGTTGCTCAAGGGCGGGTTCAGCGAGAACGCCTCGACCAAGGTGGACGTGTACTCGATCCAGCAGCCGCTCGGTGTGGTCGGGGTGATCTCCCCGTTCAACTTCCCGGCGATGGTGCCGCTGTGGTTCGTGCCCAACGCCATCGCCTGCGGCAACACCGTGGTGCTGAAGCCGAGCGAGAAGGACCCCTCCGCGGCGAACTTCCTGGCGGAGCTCTTCGCCGAGGCCGGGCTACCGGATGGCGTGTTCAACGTCGTGCACGGCGACAAGGAGGCGGTCGACCGGATCCTCGAGCATCCGGAGGTCAAGGCGGTCTCGTTCGTCGGGTCGACGCCGATCGCCCGGTACGTCTACGAGACCGGAACGCGTAACGGCAAGCGGGTGCAGGCGCTCGGCGGCGCGAAGAACCACATGGTCGTGCTGCCCGACGCCGACCTCGACCTCGCCGCGGACGCCGCCGTCTCGGCCGGTTTCGGCTCGGCCGGTGAGCGCTGCATGGCGATCTCCGTCGTCGTGGCGGTGGATCCGGTCGGTGACGAGCTGGTTGGCAAGATCAGCGAGCGGATCGCCGAACTGCATGTCGGCGACGGTCGCCGCCCGGGCTGCGAGATGGGACCGTTGGTCACCGGGGCGCACCGCGACAGGGTGCGGTCATATCTGGACGCCGGCCGGTCCGCGGGCGCGAAGCTGGTGGTCGACGGACGCGGTCATTCGATCGACGGTGACGACACCGGCTTCTGGCTGGGGCCGACCCTCTTCGACCACGTCGACGTGGACATGTCCATCTACACCGACGAGATCTTCGGTCCGGTGCTCTCGGTGGTACGGGTCCCGAGCTACGACGCGGCGGTCGACGTGGTGAACGCCAACCCGTACGGGAACGGCACCGCCATCTTCACCAACGACGGCGGCGCCGCGCGGCGGTACCAGAGTGAGATCGAGGTCGGCATGGTCGGCGTCAACGTGGCGATCCCGGTTCCGGTCTCGTACTACTCGTTCGGGGGGTGGAAGGACTCACTGTTCGGTGACTCGCACGCGTACGGGCCGCACGGTGTGCACTTCTTCACCAGGGCCAAGGTGGTCACCAGCAGGTGGCTCGATCCGTCCCACGGCGGCGTGAACCTCGGCTTCCCACAGAACAGCTGAGCAACTGGTCGGCCGGTAGCAAGACCAATGCAGCGATCGACGCGCACGCCGATCAACATCTTCCGGACGTCCGACGGTCACGTCGCCGCCCTGACCTACGGGGTAACCGACTGGGCGAGAAACGTGCTGGCCGCCGGCAGCTGTGAGCTGGAGATCCGCGGCCGGCGCGGGCCCCTCACCAGTCCCGCCTCGTTGCTGCGCCGTGAGCTGACCCGGGCCGGGGAGACGGTGCTCAGCACGAGGTTCCGGGCCTGTTCGGACGCCGCCCGTAGCGCCTCGCTGGTACGACGGGCCGCGCCATGACCGTCGGCCAGTCCCGGGGCGGCACCTCGGGCGGACTACCAGTAGTTGGGCTGGTCCAGCGGACCGCGCTCCGGCCGCGGTGCTGTGAACAATGTAACCAACATGGGGCTAGACGCCGGTGAATCTTGTTAGGATTCCGCATTTCTTCATGCCGCCACCCTTGAAGAAGGGGTCCGTCCAAATGCATATCGTGGACACCGCGCGCTATCCACTGGCCGACCTGGGAAGCGACGCATGGGAACGCGTCGTTTCCCGAACGCGCACCGAACTGAGCGAACTCGGGTGCAGCGTGCTGCCGGGGTTCATTCTGCCGAGCAGCTGGGAGGCGCTGCGGCGGGAAGGCGCCGGGGTCGCCCCGCTGGCGTACTACGACGTTGAGGAGACCAACGTCTACAACATCGCGTTCGACGACAACCTGCCGGCCGAGCACCCGGGCCGCATCGTCATGCAGCGCGGCAACGCGTTCGTCCCGCGCGACCGGATCCCCACCGACAGCGTCATCCACCGGCTCTACACCGACCCGTCGTTCGTGCGCTTCGTCGCCGCCTGCTTCGAACTCCCGGAGCTGCACGAGCTCGCCGACCCGCTGTCCGGCCTGGTGCTCAACGTCGTGCAGCCCGGCATGGAGCACCCGTGGCACTTCGACACCAACGAGTTCACCGTCAGCATGCTGACCCAGGAGCCGGAGGAGGGCGGCGTCTTCGAGTACTGCCCGAACATCCGTTCGGCGGGCGCGGAGAACTTCGGCGCCGTACGTGCGGTGCTCACCGGCGCCGACCGCTCGCCGGTGCGGGCCCTGACCCTGCGCCCCGGTGACCTCCAGCTGTTCAAGGGCCGGTACGCGCTGCACCGGGTGAGTGCGGTGCGCGGCGCCACCGCCCGGCACTCAGCGATCTTCGCCTACTCCGAACGCCCCGGCGTGATGGGCAGCGTCGCCCGTACGCGGCAGCTGTTCGGCCGGGTCCTGCCCGCGCACCTCGACGCCGAGCGCAATGCCGTGCGAGTCGACCAGTTGCTGGATTAGTAATCGCGAGGAGCCGCCCCCGTGCGTTTCGATCGGACCGGAAAAGTTTCCCTCGACGGCATCTACACGCAACCCGATCCCCGCGCCTATTTCACCACCCTGCGCGAGCTCGACTATTACATTCCCCAACTCGCCAAGCCCTATTTCCAGCAAATCATCGGGCAGTACCGCCAATCGCGGCAGGTGGCCGTACCGACCGTCATCGACATCGGCTGCTCCTACGGCGTCAACGCGGCGCTGCTGCGCTGCGACGCCACCATGAACGACCTGTACGACCGCTACGCCGGCGCCGAGGGCACCCGGCAGGCGCTGCTGGAGCGCGATCGCGAGCTGGTCCGGGCGCACCGGTCCCCGGCCCGGTTCGTGGGGCTGGACGTGTCCCGGCCGGCGCTCGGGTACGCATCGGCGGCCGGGTTCCTCGACGACGCCGTGCAGGCCGACCTGGAGGCGCGCGAACCCACGGCGCGGCAGCGCGCCCTGTTCGCCGGTGCCGATATCGTGATCTCCACCGGATGCCTCGGCTACGTCACCGGCCGGACGCTCGTGCGCGTAGTCGACTCCCGCCGGGACGGGCTGCCGTGGATGGCGCATTTCGCACTGCGGATGTTCCCGTTCGAACCGATCGCCGACAGCCTCGCGGCTCTCGGTTACGAGACGGTGCTGGTGGACGGGACGTTCCGGCAGCGCCGTTTCGCCTCCGACCGGGAACAACGGCAGGTGCTGGAGACGATGTCCGCCGCCGGCGTTGATTCGGAGGGTCTGGAGACCAACGGCTGGTTGTACGCTCAGCTCTACGTTTCCCGGCCCATCGGCACTCCAGACCCCTTGACCTTTGACGTTGACCAGTCACTGACCCAGAAGGCCGCCCGATGAGCAGCGAATTCCAGGAGACCGAGTGAGCACGTTCGAAAATGAGGACAACTTGCCGCGGGTGCCGTTGCCCGCGCTGGAGGACACCTGCGCCCGGTTCCTCGAGTGGTCTGCGCCGCTGCTGACGGAGGAGGAGTTCGCCGACACCGAGGCCGCGGTGCAGGAGTTCGGGCGGGCCGACGGTCCGGGGCCGAAGCTGCACGCCGATCTGGTGCGGTACAACGCGGATCCGGCCACGCACAGCTGGTTGGACACGTTCTGGCCGGCGCGCTATCTCGGTCGCCGGGACCGGATCGCGTTGAACGCCAACTTCATCTTCCTGTTCCGCGACACGCCGTTGCGCGGGTTCGCCGAGCCGCAGGTGGAGCGCGCGGCGAGGCTCATCGCAGCCGCCGTGAACTACAAGACCCAGCTCGACGACGAGCGCATCCCGCCGATCGTGACGCGCGGGCAGCCGTTGTCGATGGAGCAGAACAAGTTCCTGTTCTCGACCACCCGCATCCCGGGGCCGGTGCAGGACACGGTCCGAGCGCCGTACAGCGACGAGATGCCGGGCCCGTCGACGGCGCGGCACATCGTGGTGTTCCAGCGCGGCAACGCGTTCCGGATGGACGCGGTCGGTCCGGACGGGCGCCCGTACTCCCTCGACGACCTGGCGGCCGGCCTGCGTGAGGTGCAGAAGGTCGGTGCCGCGCGGGCCACGACGCCCACCGCGGCCGGTCATCTCACCACGATGGCCCGGGCCGAGTGGGCGGCGGCCAGGGACCGGCTGGCGGCACTGGATCCCGGTAACGCCGCGGCGCTGGACACCATCGAGACGGCGCTGTTCTGCGTGTGCCTGGAGGATCTGACGCCGGCCGACGACCTGGCGGCCTGCGACCAGTTGCTGCACGGCGACAGCGGCAACCGGTGGTTCGACAAGGCGGTGTCGCTCATCGTGTTCGCCGACGGCACGGCCGGCATCAACGTCGAGCACTGCGGGCTGGACGGCACCACCATCCTCAGCTTCGTCGACACGATGCTCGCCGCGTCGCCCGAGGAGCACGCCGCGCAGTCGGGTGCGGTGGCGCAGGGGGTGCCGGCGATCGAGCCGGTCACGTTCGTGCTCGACGACGCGCTGCGGGCCGACATCGCCGCCGCGGCACGGTCGTTCGCTCAATACGGTGCGGACACCGCCACCGTGACCCTGTCCTTCGACGAGTTCGGGGTGGACGAGGTCAAGCGGCTGCGGATGTCGCCGGACGCGTTCGTGCAGGTGGCATACCAGCTCGCGCACAAGCGGGCCAAGGGGTTCATCGGCGCCACGTACGAGTCCATCGCCACCCGCCAGTACCTCCGGGGGCGGACCGAAGCGATGCGCGTCGTCACCCCCGAGGTGCTGCGATTCGTATCCACGATGGACGACGCCGCCGCGTCGTGCGACGAGCGGCGGGCGGCGTTCCGGGCCGCGGCCGACAAGCATGTCGAACGGGCGAAGCAGTGCCAGGCCGGTGCGGCACCCGAGCAGCACCTGTGGGAGCTGCAGCTGATCCAGAAGCGGCGCGGGGCGGCGCTCGGCGTGCCCGAGTCGTCCCGACTGTACGAGACGCCGGGGTGGCTCAAGATGCGCGACGACTACCTGAGCACCAGCTCGGCGCCGTCGACCAGCATCCGCTACTTCGGGTTCGGGGCCACCAGCAGTCGCTGCATCGGGATCGCGTACGTGCTCCTGCCGGACCGGTTCAACCTGTATCTCAGCACCCCACGCCCGGTCGCCGACATGATGTACACGTTTGCCGATCGGCTCCGCGAAGCGTTGCGTGAGCTGCGCGACCTGCTCGACGAGCGGTAGTCCAGGTGCGGGTCCGCCGCCGCCGCGCGATTTCCGCGACCTGGTGGTCGTCGTGGCGGCGGACCCGCCATCAGCTACCGCAAGGTAGGGGCGCTCGATACGAGCGAAGCGGACCAAGGGTGTGAACCATCGCATGTAGCCAGTTCACCATCGGTTCATCACGGTCCCTATCGGACGCTGACTGTGATCTTGTCGAAATCGGGTGCCGCCGAGTCCGGGTTGAACATCTTCAGCGTGTTGGGCCCGGGCCGGAGAGACATCGTCACGATCATCGTGCCGACGCTGCTCCAGCCGCCCGTACCCGGAAAGGTCAGGGTGATCGGCGGCTCGCCGTTCACGCTGATCTTCCCCACTCGTGGGGCCTCACCGTTGACGTAGGCGATCGTCACGGTGGCCAAGCCCCCCGTTCGGGCGGTCACGCCGTTGAACTGCAGCGTCCCCATGTCGCGGCCGATGTTTCCCACCTTCTTGTCGCCGGAGCAGCCGTAGCAGGTGTAGATCCGGGTGTTCGCCAGGCCGTTCGCCGACGACTCGGCCTCATACGACGTCACGACCGGCGGTGCGGCCGGGGCGGTGGGCCGCCGGGTGACGGGCGGCGCCGGGGGCGGCGGGGGCGGTGCTGCCGGCTGGGTTTTCGCGGATCCGACGCGCACATCCTCGGCCGGGCCGACCGGCGTGGCACGGGGCGGCACCGGCGCACTGGAGGGGTCGTAACCCTGCCCCTCCGTCACCGGCGATCCGGGGACGCCGGTCACAACGCCGGTCGCGGGAGAACGACCGACCGCGGTCGACTGCCCGAGGTCGAGGTCCAATTCGACCGCCGCCAGTACCAGCACGACGGTCAGGTAACCGACTCCCACCACCGTCAGCAGGCGGAGCGGCCCGATCCGCCACATGCCGTCAGGGTCGATTCCATGACGTGGGCTCACCCTCGCGCTCCCCTTCGCGCCGAGTTGCCCGGCGCCGGGTGACCGGAGCCGGGTGAGGTGCCACGCGATTGTATCGGCGTGAAACGATTTTGACCGCCGTCACATGCGTTGTTGAGCAGGCACGGATCGTGCTGAGCGAAGGTGACAGAGCACCGGCGACTCAGGGATCTGGCCCAGGGTCGGCCAGGCTCTTGGAACCGCAGACTCCGGCAAGGAGCCGATCAGCCACGACAGCACCTGCGCCGGTCCTCGACCCAAGTCGGTTCCACGCCGTGATTCCCCGCGCGGCGGTCAGCTGGGCTGGTGGTCACTCCTGAAGTGACGCGATCACCTCGACAAGGACGTCGGGTGCCTCCCAGTTGAGCAGGTGTCCGGCGTCGGGGACGGTCACCAGCCGCGCTCCGGGCACACCGGCGGCGAGCCGGTGTGAGTGGCTCGGGGGCGTCGAGCGGTCCGCCGAGCCCACCACGACAACGGTCGGTACGGTGACCTCGCTCAGCCGGGGGTAGTGGTCCTCCCGGCTGAAGGCCCGCACGATCGGGATGAGCGGCTGGTGGCTCTGACGGACGAAAACGTCCCGGAATACGGAGATCATGGCCGGCGACGGCCGGGTGCCGCACTGCGCGGCTCCGAACAGCACACCGCCGGTACGAGTACGCGCGAGCCGCTGCAGGACACCGGTTTCCAGCAGCGGAATCTGCAGCCGATTCTGCGGTGCCTGGTCGAGGATGCGGCCCGCCCAGGTAGCGAACAGCACCAGACCGCGCAGGCGCCGGGCCAGCTCGGGGTGGTCGAGTACGGCACGGATCGCGATGAACCCGCCCATCGAGTGGCCGACCAGCACGCCGTCCCGCACGTCGAAGTGCTCCAGAATGGCGGCGTAGTCCGCCGCCATGGGTTTCGAGCCGGTACCGGTGGAACCGAGCGTCGAGCGCTCGTGGCCGCGCTGGTCGAAGGCGATGACCCGGTGACCGCGGGCGACCAGGGTGTCCCACACCACGTTCCACTCCAGCGCCGAGGCCGCATATCCGTGCGCGAGCACGACCGGCGGGCCTTCCCCGGCCACGATCGCGCGCAGCACCGTTCCGTCCGGACGCGGGACGAGCACCTCCTCGCCCTGCGGCTCACGAGCGAGCCGTTCGTACGGCAAGGGGTCCGGGTTGCGTTCGATCCTGGCGACCGCCGCCCGCGCCGCCGCGATGGTCGCGGCACCGAGCAGCGCGACGGCCGTGCCGCCCAGGATCCAGGCGCGGCGCATGCTCACCGCCGCCGGAACTGGAGCGGCAGGCTCTCGGGTCCGTGGATGGCGGTGGGCGGACGCCAGGTCACGGGGCCGGCTATGGACGGCGGCGCCAGTTGGCTGCTGAGCGCGATCAGCGACTCAGCCATCTCGACGCGGGCGGTCGGTGCGCCGATGCAGTAGTGCGCTCCACCGCCGAAGGTCAGGTGCGGCACCTGCCGGTGGATCGTGATGTCGAAACGGTCGTCGTCGTCGACGGCGCGCGGGTCGCGGCTGGCGGCGTGCGTGCCGAGCAGCAGGAAGGTGCCCACCGGGACGTGGACACCGTGCAGGTCGAGGTCCTCGGCGGCGAACCGGAGGATCGTCGGTACCGCCGGCGCCCACCGCATGACCTCCTCCACGGCCTGTGGCGCAAGCTCCGGGCGATCTGCGAGCAGCCGCCACTGGTCGGGGTACTCGCTGAACGTCGCCAGCGCCTGACCGAGCTGGTTACGGGTCGTGTCGTGCGCGGCGAACACGAGGGTCAGGGCGAGGTTGCGCAGTTCTTCGGTGCTGAGCCGGTCCCCGCTCTCCTCGGCGGCGATGAGCGCCGACAGGAGGTCGTCCTGCGGCTCGGCGCGGCGCTGCTCGATCAGTGAGTCGACGTACGCCCGCAGCCCCACGACGGCCTTCTCCACCCGTGTACGCAGCTGCGGCAGGGTGAAGCTGTAGACGAGTCCGACATCTGTCGACCAGCGGCGGAACAACTCGTAGTCGGTTGGTGGGACGCCGAGCAGCGCGCACATCACCCGCACCGGCATCGGGTCGGCGAAATCTGCCATGAATTCGCATTCGCCCCGCTCGGCGATCGCGGTGGTCAGACTCGTCGCGGTGTCACGCATGAATGGCCGGAGGCCCTCGATCATCCGTGGCGAGAACGCCTTGCCGACCAGTCGCCGCAGACGCAGATGCTCGGCGCCTCGCTGGTGCAGGATCATCGGCACGAACCAGTCGTACAGCGGTCCGTCGGAAATGCCCATCAGCTCCAGGTAGCGCTCGCCGCTCTGCGTCAGCCGGGGGTCGCGGAGCAGTTGGTGCATCTCGGCATGGCGCAGCACGATGAGTCCCATCGGCGTCATGGCACACCAGTGGGCCTCGCGCGCCGCGGCGACCGCGGGGGAGTCGAACCGAAAGTCCGGCGCGGTGATGTCGAGGAACGGAAGATCCACGGCGGGGGTCGTCGTCATCGTCACTCCTGACCGAATGATCTAGGTGCATGAACCGATGCGTGGTCACGGTAGCCACACCACCTCCTGAGCGACACCCCATGTAATCAACGTCCCACTATGTGTCACGCCCGCTAGTGGGACCGGATCACCGATTTTGCGCGTGCAACGGCGCGCTTCAGCCCAACGGCGAGATGTAGATCTCGCCCGTGGGCAACGTCCAGAAACCGAGCGGCGCTTGCTTCCGTTGGGGCGCGAACGTAGCTTGGCATGACATACCGACCGGTCGGTACGCCTAGCCCACGGGTCGCCACGTCGATCTGCGGCACGGACTTGTCGCTGTGCACATCCAGGTATCCGCAAACCGAGACAATCGAGGGACCGCCGAGATGAAGCGCATCAACCGTCAACTGCTCCTGGCTGCGCGTCCCATGGGGCTGCCCACGTCAACCGACTGGGAACTGCTCGAGGTGCCGGTGGGCGAGCCCGGCGAGGATGAGTTCCTCGTGCAGGTGCTGTACCTCTCACTCGACCCGGCGATGCGCGGCTGGATGAACGCGGCCAGGTCGTACATCCGGCCGGTGGAGATCGGCGAGGTGATGCGCGCCGGTGCGGTGGGCCGGGTCATTGCCTCGCGGCACCCTGGGTTCGCGGTCGGCGACCACGTGTCCGGGGCGTTCGGCGTCCAGGAGTATTGCGTGTCGGACGGGCGCGACGTCACCATCGTGGACCCTGCGCTCGCACCGCTGCCGGTCTATCTCGGCACCCTCGGCATGACCGGATTCACCGCCTACTTCGGCCTGCTCGACGTCGGCCGCCCGCAGCCTGGGCAGACCGTCGTGGTCTCCGCAGCGGCCGGCGCGGTCGGCAGTGTGGTCGGCCAGATCGCCAAGCTCCTGGGCTGTCGGGTCATCGGCATTGCCGGCGGCGAGCACAAGTGCCGATTGGTGGTGAACGAGTTCGGGTTCGATGCGGCGATCGACTATCGGTCCGAGGATGTGCAGAAGGCTCTACGCCAGCACGCCCCGGACGGGGTGGACGTGTTCTTCGACAACGTCGGCGGCGACATCCTCGACGCGGTGCTGACCCGGCTGGCCCGAGGTGCCCGAATCGTCATCTGCGGTGCCATCTCCCAGTACAACAACACCGAGCCGGTCAAGGGCCCGAGCAACTACATGTCGCTGCTGGTGAACCGCGCCTCCATGACGGGGATGGTCGTTTTCGACTACGCCGATCGGTACCCCGAGGCCGTCGCGAAGCTGGCCGAGTGGTTGGCGGCCGGACAGTTGCGGTCGATGGAGGACGTGGTTCCCGGTGGGGTGAGCGCGTTTCCCGAGACGTTGCTCCGGCTGTTCCGCGGCGAGAACCTCGGCAAGCTGGTGCTCCAGGTCGCGGACGCGTAAAGGATGCCAGCGATGGATCTGAGCGACGCCGGTGTCGTCGTCACCGGAGCCGGATCGGGAATCGGCGCGCGCATCGACGAGGCCCGGCGCCGGGTGAACTGACCCGATCACCGACGAGACGGCCGTCGGCCGCTGTCGGGCAACGTCATGATCAACGGCATCCCGGTGCGTGTCGAGCCCGCTTGACGCGCGTACGCTGGCGCACCGGGCCGGCCGGCGGCCCGGAAGGGAAGGGCGACGGTGGGTCGTACGGTCGGCGGCGAGGCACTGCCGCAGCGGCTGCTGGCGGTCGCCACCCGGCTGTTCGCGGAGAAGGGCTTCGAGAAGACCTCGGTCCAGGAGATCGTGGAGGCGGCCGGGGTCACCAAGGGCGCGATGTACCACTACTTCGCCGCCAAGGACGACCTGCTCCAGGAGATCTACCAGCGGCTCCTGCGCATGCAGCGCGAACGCCTGGAAACCATCATGGCCAGTCCGCAGCCGGTGGCGCGGCGCCTGCACGCCGCCGCCGCCGACGTGGTGGTCACCGCGATCGCCAACCTCGACGACGCCACCATCTTCCTGCAGTCGATGCATCTGCTCACCGCCGACCGCCAGCGCGCGGTGCGGGCGTCCCGCCGCGAGTATCACGAGCGCTTCCGCTCGCTGGTCGAGGAGGGCCAGGGCGCGGGGCCGTTCCGCCGTGACGTGCCGGCGGACCTGGTGGTCGACTACTTCTTCGGCGCGGTGCACCATCTGGGCGCGTGGTTCCGCAGCGACGGCCGGCTCACCCCGGAGCAGGTCGGCGACCACTTCGCCGACCTGCTCCTGGCATCGCTGCGTCCCGAACCGGCCCGCTGACCGTGGTCGCCAGGTGACAGCCGGAGGCGTTACTGCATGGCGGGACGGTACGGCGTTTCCGGGGCCTGCCACCCAGGCGACGATGCGTAGCTCGCCGTGACGGCCGACGGACACCCCGGTCGGTTCGTGAGCCGGGTCGAGCCGCGGCCTCGACCTCGTCGCTGTGGCGGATCGAGACCTCAGAAGAGCGCGGCGAGGAGCTTCGTCCGGGTGTCCGCGGGGTCGACCACGTCGTCGAGTTCGAAGCTCGCGGCGGCCGAGAGCGCCTTGCCGCGGGCGTAGGCGAGCGCCACCAACTCGTCGTACCGGCGCTGGCGCTCGACGTCGACGGCGATGGCCGCCAGCTCCCGGCGGTGCGCGAGCCGCACCGCCCCCTCCAGACCCATCGCGCCGACCTCGGCGGTCGGCCAGGCGAGGGTGAGGCGGGACTCGTGGAAGCTTCCGCCGGCCATCGCCATGGCGCCGAGGCCGTACGCCTTACGCAGCACCACCGTCACCAGTGGGGTGCGCAGCGACGCGCCGGCCGTGAAGAGCTCCCCGACCGCCCGCACCAGCCCGGTTCGCTCCGCGTCCGGACCCACCATGATCCCCGGGGTGTCACAGAGGCTCACCACGGGCAGGCCGAGGCGGTCGCAGAGCCGCAGGAAGTGGGCCGCCTTGCCGGCGGCGGTGGCGTCGATCGCGCCGGCCCGGTGCAGCGGGTTGTTGGCGATCACGCCGACCGGATGCCCGCCGAGGCGGGCAAATGCGGTCACCAGGGACCGACCGTGCCGCTCCCGGAGTTCGAGAACCGAATCCACGTCGAACAGCAGGCGCATGACCCCGCGTACGTCGTAGGCGCGGCGGCGGTTCTCCGGCATGACGCGGCGCAGCCGGCGCTGGTCCTCGTGGCGTCCGTTCACCGGTTGCCCGTTCGCGTAGCCGAGCACCCGCCGGGCCAGGCGCACGGCGTCGGCGTCGTCCGCCGCGCGGATGTCGACGGCGCCGCTGGCCAGGTGGACGTCGAGCGGGCCGACGTCCTGCGGTGCGACCGCACCCAGCCCGGCCGCCTCCACCATCGCCGGTCCACCCATGCCGATGCTGGCGCCCGCGACGCCGATGGTGACGTCGCACATGCCCAGCAGGGCGGCGTTGCCGGCGAAGCAGAAGCCGGCCGCGATCCCGACCCGCAGCGAGCGCAGCCGAGCCAGCGACGCGAAGGTCGTCAGCTCCAGGCCCGCTACGGTCGGATGATCGGTGTCGCTGGGACGGCCACCCCCACCTTCGGTGAAGATGACGACGGGCAGGTCCTCCCGCGCGGCGATCTCGAAGAGCCGATCGGTCTTGCGGTGACCGGTCAGCCCCTGGGTGCCGGCGAGCACGGTGTAGTCGTACGCGATCGCGCCGACGCGGGCACCGCCGACCCGGCCGACCCCGACGATCACGCCGTCGGCGGGGGTCGCCTCGGTGAGTTCCGCGAGCGGCCGGCGGGAGCGCTGCGCCGCCACGGCCAGGCCGCCGTACTCCAGCCAGGTGCCCTCGTCGAGCAGGTCGGCAAGGTTTTCCCGTACGGTCCGTCGCCCCGCCGCGTGTCGCCTCGCGGTCGCGTCGGCGCGGGCCGCATCGAGCAGCCCGGCCTGGCGCTCCAGCACCTCGGCCAGCTCGGCGGGGACCGGGTCTCCGCCCGCGGCGGCCTCCCCGGTGGACGGCTCGTCACCGCTCACGTCGCACGCTCCCGTCCGGCTCGCCTCATCGCGGGAGCCGACCGGATCACCTGGCTGTCCCGGGAGTCCCGCGGCCGGTGCAGGTACTCCAGAGCTCGCGCCTCCGGTTCGAGGTCCTGCACCGGTCTGCCCATTGACGCACATGCCGGCGGCTCGCTACCGTCGCCGGACGCCGAACATACCGACTAGTCGGTACGGCGTCCAGAGAACGTGACCGAGCAAACGTGAGGGGTCCGGGTGAGCCCCGTCATGCCGTGATGTCCACGGGCGTAGGCGTAGACGGCTATCACTCGCTCGATGTACCGCGACTCGCCGCCACAGGAGGAGCAGCATGAGCTTCAACCTCGCCACCATCCTCCGGGAGCCACGCCGGGAGCAGCCGGACAAGCCGCTCTGCCACGTCAACGACCTGACGTTCAGCTACGCCCAGGTCGACGAGCTCTCCGGGCGGGGTGCCGGGCGGCCGGCCTGTTGCGGGTCGGCGTCACCGGACCGCCATCTGCCCTGCCCAGCGTGACTGTCCTTCGTCCGATCCCATACCGCGCGTTCTCCCGACGCCGCGTCCTCATCGGAGGTGAAGATGAGCCACCCACCATCCGGCACCCCCGGTGACGGCTTCGACCTGTCGCTGCACCACGTCGGCGTGCGCTTCGGCGGGCTCGTCGCGCTCGACGACGTCTCCCTGCGGGTACCCGCCGGCCGGATCGTCGGCGTGATCGGCCCCAACGGCGCCGGGAAGACGACGTTGTTCAACGTGGTCTGCGGCTTCGTCGCGCCGACCAGCGGATCGCTCACCCTGGACGGCCGACCGTTCCGGCCGCGCCCGCACCGGTTGACCCGTTTCGGCATCGCCCGCACGCTCCAGAGCGTCGGCCTGTTCCCGGGTCTCACCGTCCTGGAGAACGTGATGGCCGGCGCGAGCCACGCCGCCCGCGCCGGCTTCGCCGCGGCCCTGTTCGGCCTCCCGAGGAGTGACCGCGACGAACGGCGGCTGCGGGAACGGGCCCTGGACCTGCTGGCCGAGCTGGGCGTTGCGCAGCACGCCGCCGCGGCCCCCGCCACCCTGCCGTACGCCGTGCGCAAACGCGTCGCGCTGGCCCGTGCCCTGATCGCCCGACCTCGCCTGCTCCTGCTCGACGAACCGGCCGGTGGGCTGGGCGCCGACGACATCGCCGAGCTCGGTGAGCTCATCGCCGCGCTGCCGGGCCGCGCGGACGGCGCGTGCTCGATCATGCTCGTCGAGCACCACATGGACCTCGTCATGTCCGTCTGCGACGAGATCGTGGTGCTCGACTTCGGCAAGGTCATCGCCGCCGGGCCGCCCGGTCACGTGCGCGACGACCCGAAGGTGACCGAGGCCTATCTCGGCGCCGACGTCCCGACCGAGGTGACCGGGACCGCGCCGAGCCGGGGGGCCGGGTCATGAGCGCCGACCCCATCCTCCAGGTCGACGGCCTCAGCGCCGGCTACGGCCTGGTGCCGGTACTGCGGGAGGTCACGCTCAGCGTGCCTACCGGGACCATCGCCGCTGTGCTCGGGGCCAACGGCGCCGGCAAGACCACCCTGCTGCGCACGCTCTCCGGCCTGCTCCGGCCCACCGGCGGCCGGGTCATCTTCGACGGCGTCGACCTGCGCGGCGTCCGCGTCGAAGGCCTCGTCCGACGCGGCCTGGCACACGTGCCCGAGGGGCGCGGCATCGTCGCCGAACTGACCGTCGACGAGAACCTGCGCCTCGGCGGGCTGTGGCGCCGGGACCGGGCCGACGCCCGGCGGGCGCAGGACGAGGTGTACGAGCTGTTCGAGCCGTTGGCCCGGCGGCGCCGGCACGCGGGGCACCAGCTCTCCGGCGGGGAGCGGCAGATGCTCGCCCTCGGGCGGGCGCTGATCGGGCGCCCGAGGCTGCTGCTGCTGGACGAGCCGTCGCTCGGGCTCGCCCCCCGGGTGACCGCGCAGATCATGGCGCTGCTGCGTCAGCTCTGCGAGAGCAAGGGGTTGACGGTTCTGCTCGTCGAGCAGAACGTGCGCAGCGCCCTCTCCGTCGCCGACCAGGGGGTCGTCATGTCCCTCGGGCGGGTGGTCATGGCCACCGGGGCGGCGCAGTTGCGCGACGACGAGAAGCTCCGCCACGCGTACCTCGGGTTCTGACAAACCCCCTTTCAGGAAGGATCCCGCGGGTTGGACCGGTTCTTGTTCCTCACCTTCGACGGCCTCTCCACCGGTGCCGTCTACGCGGCGTTCGCCCTCGCCCTGGTGCTCATCTGGCGGGCGGCACGCCTGGTCAACTTCGCGCAGGGCGCGATGGCGGTCGCAACAACCTACGTCGGCTACGCCGTCGTCTCCGCGACCGGCTCGTATTGGCTGGGTCTCGGCGTGGCCGTCCTGGCCGGTCTGGCCCTGGGTGCGCTCGTGGAACGGGTGCTGATGCGCTTCGTCGGGCACGCCAATCCGCTGGGCGACGTCATCGTCGCCCTCGGCCTGGTGCTGCTGATCCAGGCGGTGCTCGGCATGGTGTTCGGCAACGAGTACCGGCCGGCGAACGTACCGTTCGAGACCGACGCCCTCTCGGTCGGCGGGATCACCGCCGTCTCCCCGTACGACCTGTGGGTGTTCGGCGCGGTCATGGTGGTCGTGGTGCTGCTCGCGCTGCTGTTCACCCGGACGTCAATCGGCCTGCGCATGCGGGCGTCCGCCTTCGCGCCCGAGGTGTCCCGGCTACTCGGCGTCAACGTGGCTCGCATGCTCACGGTGGGCTGGGCGCTGGCCGCCGCGGTGGGCGCACTCGCCGGGATGCTGGTCATCCCCACCGGGCTGGGACTGCACCCGCACGCGATGGACATGGTCTTCGTCGTCGCGTTCACCGCCGCCGTGGTCGGGGGCCTGGACAGTCCGGCCGGAGCCGTGGTCGGCGGGCTGCTGGTCGGTCTGATCCTGTCCTACGTCACCGGCTACCTCGGCCCCGACACCACACCGCTGGCCGTCCTCGTTCTGCTGCTGGCAGTCCTCCTGGTCCGCCCCGGTGGCCTCTTCTCCAGTGTGAAAGCGAGGCACGTGTGACCGCCACTCGGACCGGCCTGTCCACAGCAGATCCGCAGCCCACCCGGCCGTCGCCGCTACGCCGGTTGCTGCCCGGCCCGCCGGGGAACCCCGTCCCGGGTGACTCCGCCCTGCTACGCCACCTGATCCTGGCCGGGCTCGCGGGCACCATCGTCGTGCTCGTGACCAACCAGCTCGAGCCGTACCAGAACCTCCAGGTGGCCCGGGTCTGCGCGTTCCTCTGCGTGACGGCCGGCTACACGGTGCTGGTCGGGCTCAACGGCCAGCTCTCCCTCGGGCACGGGGCGCTGATGGCAACCGGCGCCTACACCGTGGCCCTGACCCAGCAGGCCTTCGACGAGAGGGCGGTGCAGGGCCGGTGGATCCTGCCGCTGTCGCTGCTGCTCGCCATCGCGGTGACCGCGGTGGTGGGCCTGGTCATCGGGTTGGCCGCCGCCCGGCTGCGCGGGCCCTACCTGGCCGGTGTCACGCTCGCCATCGCGACGCTGGTCCCGGCGATCACGACGATCTTCACCGAGGTCTTCAACGGGGAGCAGGGGTTGCGCTTCCCGTCGGAGACGCCGCCGGCCTTCCTCGGCGCGTACTTCCAGCCCGAGCGCTGGCTGGCCTGGATCGCGCTGGTCGCCGCGTTGCTGACGATGCTGCTCATGGCGAACCTGGTGCGCAGCCGGATCGGCCGCTCGCTGCGGGCCGTCCGCGACGACGAGGTGGCCGCCCGGCTCTCCGGCATCCACGTCGCCCGTAGTCAGGTGCTCGCCTTCGTGGTGAGCGCCGCCTGCGCCGGCCTCGGCGGCGGCGTGTACGCCGTGCTGACGGCGACCGTCGCCCCGGGCAAGTTCGCGCTCGACCTCTCGCTGTTCCTGCTGATGGCCATCGTGATCGGCGGCCTGGGCAGCCTCGCCGGCGCGGTCTGGGGAGCGATCCTGCTGGTGGCGCTGCAGGAACTGCCGAGCCTGATCACCGAGACCTTCACCCTGCCCTCGGACCTTGCCCAGCGACTGGAGGGCAACCTCGCCCTCGCCGTGTTCGGGCTGATCCTCATCGTCGTCATGATCATGGCTCCCGCCGGCCTGCAGGGCGCCGCCCGCTCCCTGGCCGCGCGGCTCCGGAGACGAGCCTCCAGCCGCTGAGCCACCGGTTGCACCCACCCCCACCACCTCGCACAGGACAGGAGAACCATGTATCTCACCGCACGTCGCGGCCTAGCGGCTGCCACCGGCCTCGCGCTGCTGGTCGGCGCCTCGGCCTGCGCCAACGACGCCCAGCGGGCCGCCGAGAACGTCCCCGGCGTCACCGACAGCGAGATCGTGATCGGCACCCACCAACCGCTCACCGGCCCGGCCGCTCCCGGGTACTCGCGAATCTCCGCCGCCACCAAGGCGTACTTCGAGCACGTCAACAGCAAGGGCGGGGTGAACGGCCGGAAGATCGTCTACAAGGTGATGGACGACGGCTACAACCCCGCGAACACCGAGAACGTCGTCCGCAAGCTCGTCCTCGACGACAAGGTCTTCGCGCTTCTCGGCGGCCTGGGTACCCCCACCCACACCAACGTGTTGGAGTTCGTCAAGGCCCAGAAGGTGCCGGACCTCTTCGTCTCCTCCGGCAGCCGCGCCTGGAACCAGCCCGAAAAGTACCCGACCACCTTCGGCTGGCAGCCGGACTACACAGTGGAGGGCAAGATCCTGGCCACGTTCGTGAAGAAGGAGTTCCCGAGCCGGAAGGTGTGCCACTTCGGGCAGAACGACGACTTCGGGCGCGACTCCCTTGCCGGCGTCGAGAAGATCCTCGGGCCGGTGGCGGCCAAGCAGACCTACACCACCACGAACCAGCAGGTCGGCCCGGCGATCGGCGCCCTGAAGGCAGCCGGCTGCCAGGTGGTCATCTCCGCGACCATTCCCGGCTTCACCGCTCTCGCCATGGGGCAGGCCGCCGCCCAGGGGTTCACGGCCCAGTGGATCGTGTCCAACGTGGGCGCCGACTACACCACACTGTCGAAGCAGCTCGGCGACAAGAAGGTGATCCTGGAGGGCATGATCGCCGACAACTACCTGCCGATGGCCAGCGACGCGAACGACCCGTGGATCCGGGCGTTCCGGACGATCCACGAGCGGTACAACGCCGCGAACCCGCTCGACGGCAACGCCATCTACGGCTACTCGATGGCGTACACCTTTGTGCAGTCGCTGCTCACAGCCGGCACGGACCTCACCCGCGAGAAGCTGGTCGAGGCGGTGCAGAAGGACGGCTTCCGGGGGCCTGGCCTAACCCCGTTCCGGTACAGCAAGTTCGTCCACGCCGGCTACAGCGGCGTCCGGCTGACCAAGGTGCAGCAGGGAGTGCAGAGCTACTTCGGTCCGACCTACATGACGGACGACGGCGAGGACCAGGTCAGGGAGTTCCCCGAGCCGCCGGTCGCACCGCCGGCCGACGCCATTCCGACATCCTGACCCCGACCGTCGGCTGCCAGGCCGGCGGAGCGATCGGAACGGGCCGCCACGGCGCTGTGGCGGCCCGTTCCGTGGACGCTGCGCACATGCTGAGGCTCAGGAAGTCTCGTCGCCGGTCCCTCCGCGTCGCCCAGGAGCCGAGCCGGCGGCTTCAGAAGATCGGGCTGGGCGCTCGGTGTCGCCCAGCCGACACTGCCGCAGTCGGTGCGCGCGCTCGAAGGCGAACTCGGCGTCGACCTGTTCCACCGAGTCGCACACGGGTTGGTGCTGTCCTGCGCCGGCATCGGCAGGTTCGGCCCCGGCGCCGCCGGGCCGGGATGCCGCGACCGTCGGTCGTCGGCCCTACGCTGGACGCCATGCAGGACGCCGCCCTTCACGGTGCCGAGGTGCCCTCCCGCGAAGTGATCCTCGACGCCGCCGCGGCGCTGATGGCGCGGCTCGGCTACGCCGGTACCTCCATTTCGAAGATCTCCGCCGCCTCCGGCTCACCGGCCAGCTCGATCTACTGGCACTTCGGCAACAAGGACGGGATCTACCTCGCGGTGCTCCGCCGTGCCCGCGACAATCTCGTCGCCTCGCTCCCGGGGACTCCGGTCGGTGACACCGTGGGGGAGCGGCTCACCGGGTTCCTCGACGGCGCCGGCGCCGCGTTCGAGCGCCACCCGCACGACCTGCGGCTGCTGCTGGATCTCGGCATGCTGGAGCAGCGCGCCGGTGCCGCGGCGATCGCTGAGCTGGGGCAGTACCGGCTGGCCTTGCGCCAGTGGGCCACCGATTCACTCGGCCACGTCTTCGGCCTCGCCGACCGCCCTGCCGTCGCCGGCGAGCTCGCCCGCTTCATGCTCAGCGTGGTCGGCGGGACCGCGATCGCGCGCTGGTTTGACGGCCCGGTGACGTCGTTACCCGTACAGCAGTTGCGCGTGGCCCTGGTGGCCCTCGCCCGCCATCACGGACTGCCGGTGGACGAGGACCCCCGCTAGGCCGACGGGCCCCGTTTCGGCGTCGTGCAGGGGTGCTGCCAGGCCGGATCGTGCGAGGCGGGGCGCCCCGTGTGTGCGTCCTGTCGGCGCGGCCGGACCTGTACCGACGGCATCTGACCGAGTCGCCGGTCGGCCTCAACGGCGTGCGCAAGCATGCCGAGACATTCGACACGTCGTCGAACCGAACCAGTCTCGGTGGTCACTGGCTGATGGAGGACGGTGGGTGCGGCGGCACCGCTGCCGCGTCGGCTCCTGTCGGGTGGCCATGGTCACCTGGATCCGCGTGGTTTCGCCAGTGTGGGAGATCCTCCCTCGCGTTTCCTCCGGTGGCACCGAACGGTAACCAATTCATTGACATCCATCGCTTCGCTGGCCATCCTGGGAGAGTCAAGTTACTGAACGGTCACTATCCATATGCATCCGCATATGGGCGTTTTGGGACGTGAGCCCCAGCCAGTTAAGGAGGACATGGTGTCTCTGCGCAGACTGAACTTGGCGGTGGCCCTCGCGGTCGCCGTCGCCGGCACCGCGATCGCCGGGATCCCGGTGGCCAGCGCCGCGGACAGCGGCGAGCAACAGCTCGCGACGACCGAGACGAGGACCATCCGGTACGGCCCGTGGACGATTCCCGCCGCCACTGGCCACACCCACGACGAGATGGGCGGCACCGGCAACCGAGTGGCGTTCAACATCGAGAAGCCCTGTACCAACTGCATGCTGACGGCGATCAAGCCGAACCTGGTGTACGAGGACGGCAGAAACGCCAACATCAACACCGGTCCGATGCTGCACCACGCCGTGATCGGCCAGTTCGGCGAGCCGGACCTGGTGTGCCGCCTCGGCGGATTGGGCCCGAAGCGCCTGTTCTCGTCGGGCAACGAGCGGACGCCTGTGACCCTGCCCGCCGGATTTGGGATGCGGATCGACTCAGGCGACCGCTGGAGCCTGGTGTACGACTTGATGAACCACGCCCACGCGGAGAGAACCGTCTACATCTCCATCGAGTACACCTACCTGACCGGCTCCGCCGCCCGGCGACTGACGCCGGTCACCCCGATGTGGTTGGACGTGGCCAGCTGCCTCAACCCGACCTTCGACGCTCCCGCCGGAGACACCACCCGAACCGCACGGTGGACGTCAACGGTGAGCGGTGAGGTCGTCTACATGAAGGGTCACCTGCACCACGGTGGTAAAACCATCACGGCCACCAACCTCACCACCGGTCAGCGAATCTGCGAGGTCGCCGTGGTCCAGGGCGGTTCGCCGGAGTTCATCGACGAGCACGGCAACGCCGAAATCTCCAGCGCACCCCCCTGCATCGGCTCTCCGATCCAGACCATCCGTCGCGGCGATGTCCTGGAGATCGCGGCCCGCTACGTCGCCGACCATCCGCACGAGGACGTCATGGGCATCATGACCGGTTGGATCGCCGAGCGCTGACGACACCACCGACGCGCCGTGGGCGGGCCGCAGCAGGACACGGCCCGCCCACGCCGTTCCGGCACCACCCACCACCGTTCCCCACGCACCCTTCGTCGATGACCGCCAGGCCGTGGGCCGGATCCCCAGCAACTGCGGAGATTGCCATGACAGCTCTCGACGGCGTCCCTCGGCTGCGCCGCTCCCGATTCCGGCACCGGACCACCTCCTTGCTTGTGGCGCTGTCGCTGTTGGTCGCCTGGACGGCGATGTTCCTTGTCGCCCCACACGTAGGGGTGAGCGCGGGTGTCCGGCAGTTGGCGCTCTTCGCCCATCTGGCCGCGCTGGTGCTGGGCTTCGGCGCGGTGCTGACCCTGGACTGGTTCGCTCTGCTGTGGCTGCTGCGACGCCGAACCCTGGCGACCGTCATGCAGGTCGCACGCGGCGTCCACACACCGATCTGGCTCGGCCTGGGCGGACTGACGCTCAGCGGGGTGGTCCTCGCGCCCGACACATCCACGCCCTTGACCGTGGTCAAACTCGTCGCCGTGCTCGCCGTGGCGATCAACGGCCTCTGCGCGCGGCAGGTCCAGCGGCGGTTGGCCGAACTGAACCGGAAGAGCCCACCGCTCAGGCTCCTGCTGACCGCCGCCCTGGTCATGGTGATCTCTCAGACCGGCTGGTGGACCGCCACCACCATCGGATTCCTCAATGCGCAGTAGTAAAGGAACCCAACCCGAAGCTCAGCCATGGACCGAGGGCCCTTTGCACTCAGGTGGTGTGGAGTTGCACCCGCGGGTATCGGCTTGGTGCGTTGCGCACGAACATCTCGAAGGCGGCCAGCGGCAGGGGCTTCGGTATGGGGTGGCGGTGCGGGATTGCGCGTATCCCGCGCTGGTAGCTGAAGAACACTTGCGGGTCGTTGGGATACCGGTTGGGTGATACACCTGCGAAGACGCCGGCGATGCGGGCTCGCCGTAGCAGCTCACGCCATTGGTCGGCGCTGGCTATGCCCACCGAGTCGACACCGTGGCAGAACAACCCTAGGTGCAGGTAGTCGTATTGCTCGCCGCTGTCTAGATAGCGGTGCACAGCGTCGAGAGACGGTTGAACAGGGAAAGCGGTCCAGTAGGGCACGGCGCCGGTGCGTAGGGTCCACCACGGGTCCAGCAGCATGAACGAGTCGATCAGCAGCCGGTCGCCCGGTAGGTCGCGTTGCCGGTACCACCAGCGGTACAGGTCCGCGATCAGCGGGCTGAGGTTCTCAGGCTCGTCGAACACCAGCCTGCTCAGCCGGTATCCGTGGCGGTCGGCGAAGGCGGCGAGATCGTCGTGAAGCGCCGGCTCGAAGCCCCATTCCGCTTCCGGGCTCTCCGCGTCGGCTGGCGGCGCCTGCCACTTGCTGACCGGGGCGCCGTAGCGATGAAGATATCCCGCGACCCGCGGCCCTCCGTCGCGGTACTCCTGCGGTGACATGCCGCCGACGGCACCGAACTGGAACAGATGCCGCTCACCAATGCGGCTCGTGGGCCACCGCTGGCCGCATTCGGCCGTCAGAATGACGCCGCCTGGTTCGAGAACCTCGGCGAGGAACTTCTCGTACGCGCGACCCAGCCGGATGCGTTTGACCCGAAAGTACGCCATTCGGCGCAGCGTGAGCCGATCCTGGCTCGGATCATGCATGTGATGCAGCACCAGATCGGGGTTGCGATCGAGCATCGCGCGGGCGGTGGTGTCGAACGCGTGCGCGGCCAGCACCGGATCGTCGGGCGGAACCCCACGCTGGCGTACGGGCAACAGCAGCGTCTGCGGCAGCCAGGGCACACCCAGCGCGGCGCAGAGATGGATCAGCGCACCATCGGAGGACCCGATCACCACCGCGGGGTAGCGGCGGCGCGGATACAGCCCGGCAATCGATCCCGCCACGGCGTCGATGTCGATCCTGGCAATATCCGGCTCGGGACGCCCCTCGGCGCCGCTGAACACGCTGTAGATCCACTCACGGGTGCGAAGCGGCAGCCTCGCGGCAACCATCGCGGCCGGCCGCAACACCCGCAGGGCGGGTTTGCCCAGCGGCGGCGTGTCCCGCCCGTGCAGGAACCGGGCCAACGCAACGACCATCGCGGACGCGGAGTCGAAACCGGCGATCTCACGCGGCAACTTCATGAGCACCTCCGGCCGAATCATGCCCGCCCGCACGGGTATCAAGCAGGCCATGCCCAAGTTCCCGCGCGATGTGACCACGTCCTACCACGACGGGATCCTGGGTCGGATGCGCAGCCGCGCGATCGGTGCGCCACGACCTGGCGTCCCGGAGGTCGTGCTCGTGCAGGGCATGGCCGTGGCCGACTATCTGCTACCAGGCCTGGCCGCGTTCGCCCAGTGGACCCGCGCGCACCTGGTGGAACTGCCCGGATTCGCCGGCAGCGGCGATCCGCCGCACGAGTTGTCGGTGCCGGAGTTCGGCCACGCCGTGGCCGACTGGCTAACCAAGCGCCATCTTGGCCCTGTTGTCCTGGCGGGGCATTCCAGCGGCACCCAGGTAGCAGCCGAGGCCGCCGTGATCCACTCCGGCGTCGCCGGGCTGGTACTGGCCAGTCCCACCGTCGACCCCGTCGCCCGCGGCCCGCTGCGTCTGCTTGTGCGCTGGCAGCTCGACGGCCGGCACGAACCGCCGGGCCTGACCGAGTCGCATCGGCCGGAGTGGAAACGCGCCGGCCTGCGTCGACTGGTCCACCTGGTGCGGGCTCATCTGCGCCATGTCATGGAGGAACCATTGGCGCGACTGACCGTGCCGCTGCTGGTCCTGCGCGGCGAGGAGGACCGGTTGAGCACGCCGCAGTGGGGGCGGCGACTGACCGGTATCGTCGCGGACGGCCGGTACCGCGAATTTCCGGGCGCTCACACGTTTCCCTGGCTGGACCCGCAGGCGTGGTCGGAACCGGTGCGCGCATTCGCCCAGACGGTGCGGCCGTAGGACAACGGTGCCCGCGCCGCGGTTCGCCGGGCGCCAGGTCGATGGAGCTACTTGCCGCGGGCCTTGCGGGTGCTGCTGTTGTTGGCCTTGCGGGTGGCGTTGACCAGGTCGGTCTTGTTCATGCGTGACCGGCCACGAATGTCGAGCTTCTTCGCCACGTCCATCAGGTCCTGCTTGCTGGCGTTGGCGTCGACCCCGCCGGCGGTCTTGCCGGAGGAGCCGCGGCCGCCGGCAGCCTTCTTGTCGCTCGTTCCTTCTTGCTCTTCGGCGCCCAGTGGTCGCCCAGGAACGAGCGCGGTCGGATGGGCCGGTCCGCGAGCGGCCCCTGTTGCGGGGCCCGGGTGAACCGGCCGCTGGTCAGGGCGGCCGTGAGTACGATCCAGGCGTGAGCAGGGGCGGCGAGGTGAGGTCCATTCTCCCGGCGCGGGACGGCACGGCGCAGGAACAGTCAGAAGTCGAGCTGATCGGACGTAGCGGGGAAGTGGCTCTGCTCGATGGCTTCCTCGCCGACAGCGCGACCGGTGGTGCTGCCCTGCTGGTATCGGGGGAGGCGGGTGCCGGTAAGACGGCGTTGTTGGACCTGGCCGCACCGCGAGCGGCGGTACGCGGATTCCGCGTCCTTCGCGCGGCGGGTGTCGAGTTCGAGTCGGAGATGAGTTATACCGGTCTCCTCTGGGTGCTGACCCCGCTGCTGGCCGGGCTCGGTCGGCTGAGCCCGGCGCAGGAACAGGCGCTGAGTGTTGCCGTGGGGCTCGCCGAGGGGCAGCCCCCGAGCCAGTTGGCGGTGGCGAACGCGACGCTGTCGCTGTTGCGGGGCTCGACGGTCGGCCAGCCACTGCTCCTGATCGTGGACGACCTGCCCTGGATCGACGCGGTCAGTGCCACGGTGCTCGCCTTCGTCGCCCGTCGACTCGCCGGTAGTCGGGTGGGTTTCCTCGCCGCCTTCAGGACGGGGGAAGGGGGCTGCTTCGAAGGCGCCGGACTCGACGAGCTGGAGTTCAAGCCACTCGACGACGACGCCGCTGCCTGCCTGGTGACGATGCGGTTCCCGGACCTGAGCCTGAGGACGCGCCAGCTCGTCCTTGATCAGGCTGAGGGCAACCCGCTGGCGTTACTCGAACGCACCGGCTCCCTGCGCGGCTGACCCCGCGGCGACACGGCCGCACCGCCCTGCCTGTACACCGCCAGCGGTGACAGTGCACCAGGGATCCATCCGAGCGAGGGAGGCGAGGTGCCGTTCACCAGTAGTCACGTCGCGGCCGTGCTGCCGCTGACGCGGTCAGCGTGGCTGGTGCCGTCGGCCCTGGTGATCGGGAGCATGATTCCTGATCTGCCTTACTACGTGCCGCTGCCGGTGGAGGCGACGCTGACCCACTCGCTCGCCGGCGTCCTCGGCGTTGACGTGGTGCTGGGTCTGGCGGCAGTGGCCCTGTGGCACGGGCTGTTGGCTCGCTTCCTGATCGCCATCTCGCCGGTCCGGCTACGCGATCGCCTACCCCCGCCCGCGCGTCGACGTTCTCGGCCGGCTATCCGCATGGCGATGGTGGTCGTCTCGCTGGTGGTTGGCGCGGCGACCCACGTGGTGTGGGACTCGTCCACGCACGACGGGATGTGGGGTACCGCGCACATCGGCTGGCTGGCCGAGTCGCACCTCGGCACGGCCGGCTATCGCTGGGCGCAGCGCGTGAGCGGCGTCGTCGGTGCCGCCGCCGTCGTGGTCTGGCTGGTCCGATGGTGGCGTACGCAGTCGCCCACGACCGCGACCGAGCAGCGGTCCTCGGCCGAACGCGTGCTCGTGGTGGCGGCCTGGACGGCCATCGGGCTCGCCGCCGCTGGCGGCGCCGCGCTGGCCGCCACGGAGGCACGACCATCGATCCCGCGCTGACCGCAGCCACTCAAGCTAGCTCAGAGTGAAAGCTGTCAAGCTCTTACGCCTCGCCCTGATGCCATCCTGACTGCGGCACGCCGGAGTCAGTGCGTGCGGCGAACGGCAGCTCTACGTCCAGACCGCGGGCCCCGTGCCGTCCTGGACCGTCCACTGCGCCAACCAACCGGCTCTGCGCCGGCGTCGGCCTCGTCGAGGGCGAGGGCTGCCCGTGCGGGATGCCTGGGGCGGTGGAGGGCGTCGCCCACATCTGGCTGCGCCCCGTCGTCCTCGATGCGGTCGCGGGGCCGCACTGATCCGGTAGCCGTGTCGGGCAAAGCGGACGCCCCCACCACCTCACGGCGGAGGGGGCGTTCCGATGAAGGTCAGGCGTCGAAGCGGACCCGACGGCGGCGCGCCACCACCAGCGCCACGCCAGCCAGCACCGCGATCACACCGACGGCGCCGAGCGCACTGGTGTTGACACCGGTCACGGGAAGGCCACCGCCAGCGTCCGGCGCGGGGCTGGTGGTCGGCGGGGCGGTGTTCGGCTTGAGGGGGTTGGACTCGCAGCCAATCCCCGGCGTGCCCCTGTTGCCGTCCAGGCCCCACGGGTCGTTGTTCACGTCCACCAACGTGACCCGGTACTTCACGTCAGAGCAGTTGACCGTGCCGGGAGGGTTGGGGAAGTCGGCGCACAGGTCCTGCGTAGTGCCGGTGTAGACGTACGCCTCGCAGTCGCGCGGCTCCGCGGGCTGGCTGGTCGGCGGGGTGGTCGGCGTCTTCGTCGGTTCGGCGCCCGGCTCGACCGCCTGGAAGTCGACGGCCTTGCCGTCGATCTTCAGGTTCTGCACGACCACTGTGCCGGCGGTGCCGTTGTCGTACACCACGCCGGCCGCCCCGATGGCGCCGGCTTCGGCGACGGTGAAGGTGATCGCGCCGTCCGCGCCGCACTGCGTGCCGCCGCCGATGTTCTGATCCCACGAGTTGGTGTTGACGCCGTCGACGACGACGAAGACGCGCGGTGCGCCACCGTTGCACACCGCGCCCTCGGACAGCTCGTAGGAGAAGCTGATCTCGGTGCCGGCCTCGACCTCGACGCCGAGGTTCGCGGCCTCCACCGAGGTGTTGCCGCCGATCAGCGTGACGGCGTGCTGGCCGGTGATGGCCGAGTCACCATTGGCCGCCCACACCGGATCGCCGGGCGCGGCCTGGGCGGAACCGGCCAGAGCCAGGGACGAGAGAACGAACGCGCCGACCGCGGCGCCGACAATCCTGGGCGTGCGCATAGAACTCCTTGGTCGAGTGTCGGTTCCCGCTCGCCGGCGGGAACTGGGCAGTCCGACAGGACCAACGACCGCCCGGACCAGGCACAACCCGAGGAACACTAATATCAGTCGTCAATCTGTGACGGTCACCTGTTCAGGCCGGGACGGTCGGTCGCGCGGCCCACAGCATGCGCGCCGGACGACAGCGCGGATCGGCTGTTCGGCCCATGCCCGGCTCGTATCGGTCTCGATAGCTGAGAGAGGACCCACCGGCAACCTTCTGACCAGGGCGTCCTGCAGCGGCGAAGCCCCAGACGTCTCGGCCTGGAACGGGCGACCACCGAGGTGCGGTTCGCACATGGGTGCCGAACGCAGCCGTCGTGCCGGTGTCCGTCGTGGCCGGCGAAGGCGTCCCTTACCGGTTCGCGGCGCAGGGAGTCCACGCCTACGACGACGGCATCGACGGGGTGCCGGGTGTCGAGTACGTTACCGGCGAGTCGATCTGGCGATGGTGGACGGCGGGGAGGCCGTATGGCCGGGAAGAACCGTTCGTGGTGGGGCTGGGGGCACGTCGAGGACGCGGTGACCGGTGCGGAGGCCGCGGCGTTGGCCGACCGGGTGCGTATCCTGCTGCCCGGCGCCGACCTGACCGAGCATGTCGCGCCACCGGTGGCCGAACTCGGCCTGCGCCGTCCGCGGGTCGCTCCACCGGCGTCGCTTGCCCGGCTGTGCTCGACGGACCCGACCGACCGGGCGGCGCACACCCACGGCAAGGCGTTCCGCGACGTCGTCCGCAACCTGCACGGGGAGCTTGATGATCCGCCGGACCTGGTGGTCCGGCCGGCGATCGAGCAGGACGTCGTCGACGTGCTGGACTGGTGCGCGGGCCGGGACATCGCGGTGATTCCCTACGGCGGCGGCTCGTCGGTGGTCGGCGGCGTGGAGCCGCGGCTGGACGACGCCTATCCCGCGGCGGTCAGTCTCGACCTCGGGCGCCTCGACCGGGTGCTGGAGGTGGACCCGACGAGCCGGGCGGCCCGCATTCAGGCCGGCGTGTTCGGCCCGGCGCTGGAGGACCAGCTCCGGCGGCACGACCTCACGCTGCGGCACTTCCCGCAGTCGTTCGAGTTCTCCACCCTGGGCGGCTGGTTGGCCACCCGTGCCGGCGGTCACTACGCCACCGTCCTGACCCACATCGACGACCTGGTCGAGTCGTTGCGGGTGATCACCCCGGTGGGCACAAGCCAGTCCCGCCGACTGCCCGGCTCCGGTGCCGGGCCGTCACCGGACCGGCTGTTCCTCGGCTCGGAGGGCGTGCTCGGCGTCATCACCGAGGCGTGGATGCGACTGCAGGACCGGCCACGCTGGCGGGCGGGCGCCTCGGTGCACTTCACCGACTACGACGAGGCGGTCGACGCCACCCGGGCCATCGCGCAGTCCGCGCTGTACCCGAGCAACTGCCGGCTGCTCGACCCCGCCGAGGCGCTCCTCAACGCCGGTGTCGCCACCACCGGCGGCGTGCTCGTCCTGGGATTCGAGTCCGCCGACCATCCGGTCACACCCTGGCTGGACCGCGCCGTCGAGCTGTGCCGCGACCACGGGGGAACCCTGCCGGAGGCGGCTCACGGCGACAACTCGTCCGGCCCACGAGAGCGCACCGCCGCCGACGCCTGGCGGTCGGCTTTCCTGCGGATGCCGTACCAGCGCGACGCCCTCGCCGCCCGGTCGATGATCGTGGAGACGTTCGAGACCGCCTGCACCTGGGATCGATTCCCCGCCCTGCGCGCCGCCGTGCTCGACGCGGCCGGCGACGCGCTCCGCGCAGTCGGCGCGACCGGTGTGGTCACCTGCCGATTCACCCACGTCTACCCGGACGGCCCCGCCCCCTACTTCGGCATGTACGCCAGCGGCCGCTGGGGCGCGACGCTCGCCCAGTGGGACCAAATCAAGCACGCCGTCTCCGACGCGCTGCTCGCCGCCGGCGGCACCATCACCCACCACCACGCCGTCGGCCGCGACCACCGACCGTGGTACGACCGGCAGCGTCCCGACCCGGTCGCGCTCGCCATGCGCGCCGCCAAGAGCGCGCTCGACCCCTCCTGGATCCTCAACCCCGGCGTCCTCCTCGATCCCGCCGGCTGACGTGAGGCGGCCCCGCGACACCTGACTTTCCGGTAAACCCGTGCTGGCGGGATGGCCGCATCCGCGGGAGCCGTACCGGGGCCGGGCGACTGTCAGCTCTGCACCTTCCAGCCGCACCACAAGCTCGTCCGCCGGCTGCTCCCGGTTGTCAGCACTGGACGCAGCCCGCCTTGACGGCCCCGAACGCGACGTCAAGGGCCCGGCAGGCGAGGACTTCGACCTCGACGACGATGAGCAGATGCGCGCCCGCCTGCCACGTCTCACCGCCATATATCGTCCGGCGGATTGATCCAGCGACTGGCCAGCGTGGCCAGACTCAACGACCTCGTGTGGCGGGCAACGATCAGACCACTGAAGCCGCGTTCTGTTCGACTGCAACACGTCCGGCTCTTGAGAGCCTGCCACCTCGTGTGAGGGGGCTCGATGGGTGGCGGCGAAGCTGGCGCAACGAAGGTCGAGCCGCGACGTCACCCGGGTTCCCACTCTGAGCACACCTCCTGGGTCCGGGGCCTCCTTCAGGTCCTCGGATCCGCCGGCCGCCACCGCTGATCACACCTCGACGTGGCCTTCGAGGATGGTCTGACTGATCGGAGGGCGGTCCCATAGGGCGAGGAGTTCGTTGGCGAGGGCCACGATCGGGAGCGGGTGTCGGTTGCCGTGCACCTCGATGCCGGCCGCTGACAGAGTGCGCGGCACCGCCCCGGCGTCTAGGAGGACGCGCCACTCTTCCGGCCCGAGCTCCAGATACTCCAACCCGCTCAGCTTGGCGATTTCCAGCGGGTCGGCGAGCGTGCCGGGGTAGGCGGTGAGGGTCCGCAGCCGGGGCAGCCCGGTGACGGGGGCGAGGCTGAGCGGCTCACCGTCCCAGACGCCGATGCTCAGGACCTCCAGCCCGGGGTGGGCGGCGGCCTGGATGCTTGTCATGCTCTGGATGTTGACCCTGGCCACAGCCGTTGGCTGGTCCACGCGGTAGCTGGACTGCCGGTCCCCGCGCTGATGCACCACCAGGTTGGTGAGGGAGTCGGCGAGCAGGCTGGCGCCGATGTTCTGCTCGTGGTCGAGCATGATGATCTGCCCCACGTGTCCGCGGGGGCCCGGGGTCAGGTCGACGGCGATGCGGTCGCCGCCTCCGTTGTCGCCGAAGACGATCCAGCCCGGCGAGCCGACCAGCCCCTGCACCGCGGCGTCGGGCGGGCTGACGACCGCCTCTGTTGCCGCGAATCGCCACGGGCACGGACGGGATAGCGCGCTGGCGACGTACAGCTCGTCGAGGGGGAAGAGTTCGCAGCCGACCGCCTGGGCGACGCGCTCCGCTGCCGCGTAGTCGTCACCCCAGTCCTGCCACCGCCCCCGCGTCACCCGGTAGAGCGCCTTGAGCTCGTCGGGCAACGCGACGCCGAGCCACGCTTCCGCGGCAGCGATCTCCGCCTCGGTCGCACCAGTAGCGTCGGGAATCCGCTCGCGCAGCGTGCGCTCCAGCAGCGCCGCATCCACTGACGCGGCCGGCGCCGCCCTGGGTACCGGATGGGGACGGCGGCGCCAGGGCTCCGGGACGGCGCCCTCGACCAGGATGAGCGAGCCGGGGTACGGCCCGATGCCGGCCTCCACAGCGGGGCCGAAAGTGAGCAGGTGGAGCACGGACCGCCCGGTCGACGACATTTCCGCCACGAACGTGATGCTGTCGAGACCGACGTCGGCCAGCGCGCTCAGTATCCGCTGCACCGCGTCGACCTCGTCCTGCATGTCCTCGACCTGGGAGGCTCGGCCGGGCGGCGGGAATCGCCGCGGTAGCGGCAGACTCCACGCGTGGCGGCCGATCTGTCCCGCCACGTGGCCGCCGGGGGCGGCGAGGCTCTTCGCGTTGCCCGACCGCAGAAGCCTCAGCACCGGCTCCCAGGTCGCGAAGTCATGGATTGAGGGCAACGGTGGCCTCCAGCCGTTCAGGGATCGTGGTGAAGGTGAGTATCACGTGTCATCCGGCGCCGCAGAACGGGCAGGAGGATCGGCGAGCGGGATGGGAGCAGACGGCCGCTCTGAACCGCGGTCAACGGCACTCAACAGCAGTGCTCAGCGGCCTGGGAAGCTGGCTGGGGGAGCGGACGTATGAGGCCGACGTCATGTGCGGCTACTGCATCGGCGGCCCCGCCCTCGTGCCGGGGCTTTGTTCTTCGCCAGATCAGATCGGGCACGACGAACATCCAGCCGTGAGATGGAATCGGCACTGGCGCGTCCCCGAGTTGGCCGGCGAGGTCAAAGATACCCACAGGGGCGGGCAACTGGGCGTCGTGCCGTTCCGCTCCGAGCGAGCCCTGCATCGACCGCAAGGCGTACCCGGTAGCCGAGAAGAGTATGTTTCATTGCCCCGGCCAGCTGTTCGGTGTGCCGGTTGGGAGACTTGCCGGATGATTGCCTCTGCGGAGCGGCGTGACGTCATTGGGCAGGTCGCACAACGCATTCCCGCACCCGACGGCCCTCGATGTCTCCGCGTTGCTGTCGACGGCCCGGACGGCTCCGGCAAGAGCACCTTCGCCGACGAACTCGCCGCGGCCGTGCGCGCTCTCGGCCGCCGTGTCGTGCGGATATCACTCGACGACTTCCACAACGTCCGAGCGCTCCGGTACCGACAGGGACGCGAGTCGCCGGAAGGCTTCTGGCAGGACTCATACAACTACCCGCGATTCCAGAGCGACGTCCTGGATCCGTTCGGCCCGGCCGGCTCCCGGCGATACCGGCCAGCCGCGCATGACCTCGCGACCGACATCATCCTCGACCCGGAACCCCTTTCTGCCCTTCCTGGGACGGTGCTCGTCGTCGACGGGCTCTTTCTGCTTCGGGACGAGATGGTCATGGCCTGGGACTTGTCGGTGTTCCTGGATGTCCCCTTCGACGAAACGGCCAGGCGTATGGCCGCTCGTGACGGCACGAACCCCGATCCAGAGCACCCGAGCATGCGGCGCTACGTGGAGGCCCAGCGCATCTACTTCAGAGCCTGCTCCCCGCAACAGCGAGCCGATATCCTCATCGACAACCGCGATGTCAGCGCTCCGCGGATCATCGGCAGATGACGTACTCAACCAGCGGCCGGACGAGCGAGTGTCGGCCCCAGGGGCCGACGGGTGACCGCGGACGGGCAGCTGAAGGAAAACGGCGAGAGTTTGCGGTCAGAGTTGACGGTAACGGACCCGGCGGGCCTGGAGGCGGTCCGCCGGGTCGACGTCGAGCAGGGTGGCCAGCTCGTGCGCCAGTACCGCCCCCAGCCGGTCGAGGAACGCCGCGGGCTCGTCGGCGGCGTCGGGTCGTTCGGCCACGATCCGGTCCACAATGCCCCTCGCCCTAAGGTCCTGCGCGCGGATGCCCTGCGCGGCGGAGACCTGCGGCGCCCGGTCGACGGTGCGATGGAGGATCGCCGACGCGCCCTCCGGCGGCAGCGGCGAGAGCCAGCCGTGCGCTGCGGCGATGACACGGTCGGCCGGCAGCAGGGCCAAGGCGGCGCCGCCGCTGCCCTGACCCAACAACACGCACAGGGTCGGCACCGGCAGGGTGACGAGGTCGGCAAGGCAATGGGCGATCTCCCCGGCCAGGCCGCCCTCCTCGGCCTGTGGCGACAGGGCGGCGCCCGGCGTGTCGACAACGGTGACGACGGGCAGGCCCAACTCTGCGGCGAGCTTGAACCCCCGCCGGACGGCCCGCAGGCCGGCGGGGTCAGGCGGGCTGTCGCGCCGGTCGTGTCCGACAACCACGGCGGGGGCTTCCCCGAAGCGGGCCAGCGCCACGATCACACCGGCTCCGGTTTCCCCGCTCTGCGTACCGTGCAACGGCACGACGTCCCGGCCGGCGTGTCTCAGCAGTCGGCGGATTCCGGGACGGTCTGCCCGGCGGGATCGCCGCACGGCGTCCCAGGCGGTGCCTTCGCCGGGCGGGTCTTCCATCGGAATCGGCGTACGGGGGAGGCGGCGCGGCGCGCTCAGAGTGGCCAGCGCCCGCTCGGCCAGCGGCGCCACCTGCTCCGGCGCAACGACCGCGTCGATCAGACCGTGTCTGTGGAGGTTCTCGGCGACCTGCACGCCGGCCGGGAACGGCGAGCCGGTCAGCGCCTCGTGCACCTTCGGCCCGAGGAAGCCGATCAGCGCGCCCGGCTCGGCGACTGTCAGGTGCCCGAGGGACCCCCACGACGCGTACACGCCGCCGGTTGTCGGGTGTCGCAGGTATACGAGGTATGGCAGCCCCGCGACCTTGTGCGCGGTGATCGCCTGGCTGATCTTCACCATCTGCACGAACGCGATCGAGCCTTCCTGCATCCGGGTGCCGCCGCTCGCGGGCGCGGCAAGCAACGGAATCCGCTCGGCGGTCGCCCGCTCGACGGCCCGGGTGAGCCGCTCGGCCGCCGCGACGCCAATCGAGCCGCCGAGAAATGCGAACTCGCCGGCGATGACGGCGACCCGCCGCCCGCCGAGCCGGCCCGCGCCGGTGATGACCGCCTCGTCGACGCCTGTAGCCCGGCGCGCGGCGGCCAGGGCAGCCGCATAGTCGGCGTCGAGCGGGGCCGGATCGGCAACCGCCTCATCCCACGACACCCACGTGCCGGGGTCGATGACCAGTTCGATCAGGTCCCGTGCCGATCTCCTCACGCCCGGTCGACCTCCGCGTACGAGCGGCCGCCGGGGAGCCGTGCACAGCCCGGGCCGCGGTCGAAGAATGACTCCTCACCGGTGCGCTGACTCTGCAGCGTCGGGCGGAGTGCTTCCGAGGCGGCCTCGTCAACCTGGTCGCCAGCCATGATCACACCATAGTCGTCGTGGGCCTGGGCAATGGAGAGAAGACGACCTCGGAAGATTGGTCCTCGGCGAGGGGGTTCCGCGCAGGGGAGTTGCCTTCCAGGGTCGACGCGTGTCGTCAGTCGACCAGCTCGGCGATCTGGCGCAGCTGCCGTGGGCCGCCCGAGACCAGGAGGGTGGTGATCACGCTCTCGCGCCACCGCTGCAGCTCGTCCTTGATCTTTGCGGTCGGCCCGACCAGCGCGATGTCCTCCACCAGTGCGGTCGGCACGGCGGCGATCGCCTCCTGCTTGTTGCCCGCCAGATACGCCTCGGTGATGACGTCGCACTCCCGCTCATAGCCGAGGCGGGCGATGACGTCCCGGTGGAAGTTGGCCGACTTGGCACCCATGCCGCCGACGTACAGCGCGACGAACGGCCGGATCCGATCGGCCGCCCGCTCCACGTCGTCGTCGACGACGATCGGCACGGTCGCGGCGATCTCGAACTCGTCCGGGCCACGGCGGGCGCCCGGTCGGGCGAAGCCCTCGGCCAGCGCGGCGCGGTAGAAGCCGTCCGCCTTGGGGGAGAAGAACAACGGCAGCCAGCCGTCGGCGATCTCGGCGGCCAGCGCCACGTTCTTCGGCCCTTCGGCGGCGAGGAAGATCGGGATGTCGGTGCGCAGCGGGTGGACGGTGGACTTCAACGGCTTGCCCAGGCCGGTGCCGCCGCGCTGCGGCAGCTGGTAGAACGCGCCGTCGTACTCAACCGGACCGGTGCGGGCCAGGACGGCGCGGACGATGTCGATGTACTCCCGGGTGCGGGCCAGCGGCCGCGGGTACGGCTGGCCGTACCATCCCTCCACGACCTGCGGGCCGGAGGCCCCGAGCCCGAGGATGAACCGACCGCCGGACAGGTGGTCGAGGGTGAGCGCCGCCATCGCGGCCGCGGTCGGCGTACGGGCCGAGATCTGCATGATGTTGGTGCCCAGCCGCACCCGGGAGGTGCTGGCGCCCCACCAGGCGAGCGGGGTCAGGCAGTCCGACCCGTAGGCCTCGGCGGCCCAGACCGAGTCGAAGCCGAGGCGGTCGGCCTCCGCGATGGCCTCGGTGACGCCGGCGGGTGGGCCGGAGGACCAGTAGCCGGTGGTGTATCCGAGTTTCATCTCGCGTCCTCCAGGATCATGGGGCGATGCCGTCGGCGGCAAGGCCGGCGACGACCGCCTCGCTCAACGTGGTGACGGCGGACAGGGGGCGGACCATGACCGTGAACTCCTCGATCAGACCGTCGTCGCCGAGCTGGAGCAGGTCGAGGCCGTGGATCTGCTTGCCGCGCACGGTCGCGCGGAAGATGAGGATGTGCGACTCGACCGGCCGGCCTGCCGTGCCGATCTCGGCCTCGCCGGTCAGCTGCCCGACGTACCGAAAGTCCTCGAAGGTGCGCAGGAGGACGCCGAGGAGCCCGTGAACGGCCTGTGCTCCCTGAAACGGCGTGAACTTCACCGGGCTGTAGAAGCGCACGTTCGGGCTGAACAGCCCGTCGAACGCGGCCAGGTCCCGGGCCTCGACGGCGACACGGAACCGCTCGACGGTCGTCACGGCTGCCTCCCCTATAGTCAACGATAGGAGTAGTCATATCACTGACTATGGGACGAGGGAAGCGGGAGGTGTGGCGATGGCGTTGCGCCACGCGGTGCTGGCGGCACTGCTCGACGGCGAGTACAGCGGGTATCAGCTGGCCAAGGTCTTCGACGTGTCGCTGGCGAACTTCTGGTACGCGGTGCCCCAGCAGCTCTACGCCGAACTGGCCAAGCTGGAGCGCGAGGGGCTGATCGCCGGCCGGCAGGTCATTCAGCACGACCGGCCCAACAAGCGACTGTTCACGGTCACCGACGCCGGCCTCGCGGAGCTGGCCGCGTTCACCGCGACGCCGTCGAAGCCGACGTCCATCCGGGAGGACCTGCTCGTCATGGTTCAAGCCGTCGACCGGCTGGACCCGGCCCCGGTCATCGCCCAGCTCGAGGAGCGGGCGGTCGCGGCCGCGGCAAAGGTGGAGATCTTCGACCGGATGCTCCGGCGGTTGCGTGGCGAGCTGGACGAGGAGACGTTCCTGCGCGAAGGCGACCGGATCGGGCCGTACCTGACGTGTCTGCGCGGCCGCCGGTTCGAGCAGGAGAACCGCACGTGGTGCGAGCAGGCCGCGGCGCTTCTGCGTGCCCGGGCGCCGCTGCCGGGCTGACCCCGCTGTCAGTGCCATCGGCGCAGGGTGGGGCGCTAGGAACAAGGTGATCATGGCGGCGCGACGCAGTTCGCGTTCGAGTGCGCGCACCGACTGCGACAGCATCGGCTGGGCGACGTCGAGCGCCGCGGCCGCGCGGCTGAAGCCGCCGTGCTCGGCTCGGCGGGAACGTCGGCGAGCGCCGACGTGCCTATCAGGGGGCGCCGACGATGCGGAGCGCCATCTCGGCGTACTGGGCGGCGATGTGCTCGGGGCTCCAGCCGCCGTCGTCGCGGTACCACCGGCCGAGGTCGATGCCCAGCGACAGCAGGGCCGCGGCCGCCATCCGCGGGTCGGGGGTGTCGAAGACCCCTTCGGCGACGCCCGCCTCGACGAGCTGGCGGATCGCCTGCTCGATGCGGTGGCGGAGTTCGCGGATCTCGGTGAGGTGCTCGGGGCTGAGTGCGGACAGCTCGTAGTTCACGACGCGCGTGCTGGTGTGGTCGCGGGCGTGGGTGACGACGAAGTCGTGGACCACCCGCCGTAGCGCCGTGGCCGGGTCGTCGGACGACGCGATCGCGGCCTGCACCTGCCGCAGCACGTGGTCGTGTCCTGATCGTGAGATCAGGTAGAGGAGCTCCTCCTTGGATTTGTGGTGCACGTAGAGCGCGGCCGGGCTCAGCCCGGCCGCCGCGGCGATGTCGCGTGTCGTCGTGCCGTGGAAGCCGCGCTCGGCGAACGCGCTGACGGCCGCCTTGAGCAGCCGGGCGCGGGTGACGTCGGCGCGGGAGTGCTCGGCCGTGTCGGTCAACGCGTCCCATCCTTCCTATCTGAGCCTCGCCCGGGCAGTGGCACCACGGTGCCGCTGGACGAGGCGGACACCTGCCGGCGAGGTCCGACCTGTTGACGGCGGCCGCCGTGTGTCGCACACTTCATGAACTGTACTACTAAGCAAGCGCTTAGTAAGTTTGGAGGGGAGACCGTGCCCGAAGCAGCGAGTGACCCGCCACCGCCGATGGCGAAGAGGTTCACCGGACGGACGGCGATCGTCACCGGCGCGAGCCGGGGCATCGGTTTCGCCGTTGCCGAGCGGCTGGTCGCCGACGGAGCCAAGGTCGTCATCACCGGCCGCAAGCGGGAGGCGCTCGACCGGGCGGTCGCCCAGCTGGGCCCCGAACACGCGCTCGGCGTCGCCGGCCACGCCGATGACGCCGACCACCAGGCCGACGTGGTCGCGCGCGCGGTCGACACCTTTGGCAGCGCCGACTTTCTGGTCAACAACACCGGCATCAACCCGGCGTACGGCCCGATGGTCGAGATGGACCTGGCCGCGGCCCGCAAGGTCTTCGAGGTGAACTGCCTGGCCGCCCTGTCGTGGGTGCAGCAGGTCCATCGGCGCTGGATGAGGGAGCACGGCGGTGCCGTGGTCAACGTCTCCTCGGTGGCCGGCGTCCGGCCCGCGCCCGGCATCGGCTTCTACGGCGCCAGCAAGGCGATGCTCACCCACATCACCCAGCAGCTCGCCGTGGAGCTCGGCCCGGGCATCCGGGTGAACGCCGTCGCCCCGGCCGTAGTGAAGACGAGGTTCGCCACCGCCCTCTACGAGGGTCGGGAGGAGCAGGTGGCTGCGGCGTACCCGCTCAAGCGGCTCGGCGTCCCCGAGGACATCAGTGGCGTCGTCGCGTTCCTGCTCTCCCAGGACGCCGCCTGGATGACCGGTCAGCTGCTGGTCGTCGACGGCGGCGTCACCCTGACCGGAGGTGTCTGATGTCGGTACGGGACAAGGGTGTTGTCGTCACCGGCGCCGGCCACGGCATCGGCCGTGCTCTGGCCACCCGACTCGCCGCTGGGGGAGCGCGGGTCGTGGTCAACGACCTCGACGCCGAGGCGGCCATCCGGGTGGCCCAGGAGATCGGTGGCTTCGCCGCTCCCGGTGACGCCGCCGGCGAGCAGGGGGTCGCCGCGCTGGTCGAGGCGGCCCGAGGTCACCTGGGCGCCATCGACATCTGGTTCGGGAACGCCGGCATCGACCGTGGCCACGGGCTGTGGGCCGCCGAGGAGGACTGGGCCGCCACCCACGAGGTGAACGTCATGGCGCACGTGCGGGCCGCGCGACTGCTGATGCCCGGATGGGTGGAGCGCGGCTCCGGTCGCTTCGTCGTGACCGCGTCGGCGGCCGGGCTGCTCACGATGCTCGGGAGCGCGGTGTACTCGGTCAGCAAGCACGCCTGCCTCGCGTTCGCCGAGTGGCTGTCGGCGACCTACCGGCACCGTGGGGTCGTGGTGCAGGCGATCTGCCCACAGGGCGTGCAGACCCGGATGCTCGACGACGCCGCGCCGCTGCAGGAGTTGCTCAGCCACGATGCGGCGCTCACGCCGGAGGACGTCGCCGAATCGACGTGGCAGGCCCTGCACGACGACCGGTTCCTGGTCCTCCCGCATCCCCAGGTGGCCGACTACTACACCCACCGCGCCCTCGACACCGACCGGTGGCTGAACGCCATGAACAAGCTCCAGCGACGGCTCGAGGACCAGGGGGCACTTCGATGAAGGCATGGCGGGTCGCCGAGCTCGGTGAGCCCCGCGACGTACTGCGGCTCGTCGACGTGGCGGACCCGGAGCCGGGTCCCGGGCAGCTCGTGGTGAAGGTGCTGGCCTGTCCGGCCAACTTCCCCGACGTCCTGATGTGCCGCGGCGAGTACCAGGTCAAGCCGGAGCTCCCCTTCACCCCAGGTGTCGAGCTGTGTGGCGAGGTCGTGGCGCTCGGCGAGAGCGTCGACGGGTTCGCCGTCGGCGACCGCGTGCTCGGCGGCGCGGTGCTGCCGTTCGGCGGGTTCGGTGAATTCGCGCTGCTGAACGCGGCGACCACGTTCCCCGCGCCCGCGGCGCTCGACGACGCTGAGGCGGCCTCGCTCTACATCGGCTACCAGACCGGCTGGTTCGGCCTGCACCGCCGGGCCGGACTGCGCGCGGGCGAGACGCTGCTGGTGCACGCCGCGGCCGGCGGCGTCGGCAGCGCTGCCGTCCAGCTGGGCAAAGCGGCCGGCGCCCGGGTGATCGGCGTCGTGGGTGGTCCGGAGAAGATGGCGGTGGCCCGCGCACTGGGCGCCGACGTGGTCGTTGACCGCCGCGAAGAGGACTTCGTCGAGGTGGTCAGGGCCGAGACCGGCGGCCAGGGTGCCGACGTCGTCTACGACCCGGTCGGCGGCGAGACCTACCAGCGTTCGACCAAGTGCATCGCCTTCGAGGGTCGGATCCTCGTGGTCGGCTTCGCCGGTGGTCAGATCCAGTCCGCCGCGCTCAACCACGCCCTGGTCAAGAATTACTCGATCGTCGGCCTGCACTGGGGCCTGTACCACCGCTACGACCCGGCGGCCGTCGCCGAATGCCATCGTGCCCTCAGCGCGTTGGCCGCCCAGGGCGCCGTACGACCCCTGGTCAGCCAACGCCTCGCGCTCGAGGAGGTGGCCGACGGGGTGCAGGAGCTCGCCGACGGCGTCACCGTCGGGCGCGTGGTGTACGTCGCGTGAGCGCCGCGAACCAGGTGGACGCCGTGGTCTTCGACTACGGCGGCGTGCTCACCGGACCGGTCCGGGACTCGATCGCCGCGTGGCTGCACGCCGACGGCATCGACCCGGCGTCGTTCTCGCGCACGCTCAAGGCCTGGCTGTCCCGCGACGCCCCGGACGGCACCCCCGTCCACCGGCTGGAGACCGGGTCGCTGACCGTCGACGAGGTCGACGCGCTGCTCGCCGCCGAGCTCACCACGCTCGACGGGCGTGCGATCGACCCTGTCGGCGTCCTGGCCCGGCTCTTCGCCGGGATGCCCCCCGACCCGGCGATGTTCGACCTGGCCCGGCAGTTGCGCGACGCCGGCCTGCGCGTCGGCCTGCTCTCCAACAGTTGGGGCAACACGTACCCGCGCGAGCTGATCGACGGGCTCTTCGATCCCGTCGTCATCTCCGGCGAGGTAGGCCTGCGCAAGCCGCTCGCCCCGATCTACGCCCTCACCCTGGAGCGGCTCGGGCTGCCGGCCAACCGGGTGCTCTTCGTCGACGACGCCGAACCGAACGTGCTCGGCGCCCGCGCGGTAGGCATGCGGGCGCTGCTGCACACCGACGCCGACACCACGCGGACCACGATCGCCGAGTTGCTTCCCGCCTCTCGCACCGGCCTCCCACGGCCGCGGTCCGGAGCCGACCTGCCCCATCCCGCCCGCCCCGAGGAGTTGACCCCATGACCGTCACCCGCACCGCAGTCGTCACCGGAGCGGCCCGTGGCATCGGCGCCGCCGTCGCCAAGCGCCTTGCCCGGGACGGCTTCGCCGTCGCCGTCGTCGACCTGGACGAAGCGGCGGGCAAGCCGGTCGTCGGAGAGATCGAGGCCGGTGGCGGTCGTGCCCTGGCGGTCGGCGCCGACGTCGCCGACGAGCAGGCGGTGCAGGCCGCCGTGGACCGGATCGCCGAGGAACTGGGTGAGCCCACCGTGCTGGTCAACAACGCCGGCATCACCCGCGACAACCTGCTGTTCAAGATGACCGCCGGCGATTGGGACGCGGTCCTGAACGTGCACCTGCGTGGTTCGTTCCTCGTCACCCGCGCCGTGCAGGGCTACATGACCAAGGCCGGTTGGGGGCGGATCGTCAACCTGTCCAGCACCTCGGCGCTGGGCAACCGCGGTCAGGCCAACTACGCGGCCGCCAAGGCCGGTCTGCAGGGCTTCACCAAGACGCTCGCCCTGGAACTCGGGAAGTTCGGGGTCACGGCGAACGCGATCGCCCCCGGCTTCATCGAGACCGAGATGACCGCCGCCACCGCGGCGCGGGTCGGCATGGCCTTCGAGGACTTCAAGAACGCTGCCGCGGCGCAGATCCCCGTCGCCCGCACCGGCACGCCGGAGGACATCGCGCACGCCGTGTCGTTCTTCGCCAGCGAGGGAGCCGGTTTCGTGTCCGGCCAGGTGCTGTACGTCGCCGGCGGGCCGAAGGCCTGACCGGGAAAGGAGAGATGATGAAGGTCTTCCACGGCATCGAGGAGTTGGAGCAGGCGGTCGGCACCCACCTCGGCTACTCCGACTGGCACACCGTCACCCAGCAGCAGATCGACGCCTTTGCTGAGGCGACGGGTGACCGCCAGTGGATCCACGTCGACCCCGCGAAGGCGGCGCACGGCCCGTTCGGCAGCACCATCGCGCACGGATACCTGACCTTGTCGCTGGTGCCGATGCTGGTCTGGCAGGTGTACAAGGTGGAGGGGCTCAACATGGGCGTGAACTACGGCGCCAACAAGCTCCGCTTCCCCTCCCCGGTTCCCGTCGACTCCCAGGTGCGGGCCGGGGTGGAGCTGCTGTCGTTGGTGCGCGGCGGCGGTGGCTACCAGCTCACGGCGAAGGTGACCGTCGAGCTGGCCGGCGCCGAGAAGCCGGCGTGCGTGGTCGAGACCGTCAGCATCCTGGTGCCGTGATCGCCTCCGCACGGCAGAACCCGCCGGGCCTCGACCTGGCCCGGCTTTCCGACTGGTTCGCCGCCTCCGTGCCCGGGGTGGCCGGGGGTCTGACCGCCCGGCTGATCGCCGGCGGCAAGTCAAACCTCACGTACGAGGTCGGTGATGGGCGGAATACCTGGGTCGTCCGGCGGCCACCACTGGGGCATGTGCTGGCCACCGCGCACGACATGAGCCGGGAGTACCGCGTTATGTCGGCGCTCTGGACGACCGACGTGCCGGTGCCGAAGACGTACGGGCTCTGTTCCGACGCCGACGTGCTGGGTGCACCGTTCTACGTGATGGAGCGGGTCGGCGGTACCGCGTACCGGCACGCGGCCGAACTCGAGCGGCTCGGCCCGGAACGCACCCGGGTCATCTCGACCCGGCTGGTCGACACCCTGGCCGCCCTGCACGCGGTCGACCCGACGGCCGTGGGGCTGGCCGACTTCGGCCGGCCCGACGGCTTCCTGGCTCGGCAGGTGAGCCGCTGGAAGAAGCAGCTCGACGCGTCGTACTGCCGGGACCTGCCGGCCGCCGACGAGCTGCATGCCCGCCTGGCGTCCGGCGTGCCGACGGAGTCGGCGCCGGGCATCGTGCACGGCGACTACCGCCTCGACAACGTCCTCACCGACGAGCGCGACCACCTTGCCGCCGTCATCGACTGGGAGATGGCCACGCTCGGCGACCCGCTGACCGACTTGGCACTGCTGGTGCTCTACCAGCGCCTGGGGCGGCTCGTCGGGCTGGCGGTCGCCGACGCCTCGTCCGCGCCCGGCTTCCTGACCGAGGACGAGATCCTCGACCGGTACGCGGCGAGCAGCACCCGCCCCCTCCCGCCCCTCGGCTTCCACCTCGGCCTGGCGGCCTTCAAGCTGGCCGCGATCCTCGAGGGCATCCACTACCGGCACCTGCGCGGCCAGACCGTCGGCTCCGGCTTCGAGGGCCTCGGCGAGGTCACCGAGGCGCTGCTCGGCGCCGGCCTGACCTACCTCAAGGAGCACTGATGGACTTTGCCCTGGACCCGAGGACCGAGGGGCTGCGCGACAACCTCCTGGACTTCATGGACAGCCACATCTACCCCGCCGAGCACGTTTTCCGCGAGCAGCTCGGGCAGCTCGGGGACCGCTGGGCCTGGGACTCGGTGCCCGTGCTCGCGGAGCTGCGCGCCGCAGCGAGGAAGCGCGGGCTGTGGAACCTCTTCCTGCCCGGTGAGCACGGGGCCGGCCTGACCAACCTGCAGTACGCCCCGCTCGCGGAGATCACCGGACGTAGCCACCTGGCGCCCGCCGCCCTGAACTGCGCCGCCCCGGACACCGGCAACATGGAGGTGCTGGCGATGTTCGGCACCGAGCACCAGCGCAAGCAGTGGCTGGAGCCCCTGCTGGACGGCGAGATCCGGTCGTCGTTCGCCATGACCGAGCCGGACGTGGCGTCCTCGGACGCCACGAACATCGCGACCCGGATCGAGCGGTCCGGCGACCAGTACGTGATCAACGGACGCAAGTGGTGGATCACCGGCGCGATGAACCCCAACGCCCGGATCCTCATCGTCATGGGCAAGACCGACCCGGACGCCGAGCGGCACCGTCAGCAGTCCATGGTGCTGGTCCCACGGGACACCCCGGGTCTGGTGATCAAGCGGGGCATGGAGGTGTTCGGGTACGACGACCACGACCACGGCGGGCACGCCGAGCTGGAGTTCCACGACGTACGCGTGCCGGTCGAGAACCTGATCGGCGGCGAAGGCGACGGCTTCGCGATCGCCCAGGCCCGTCTTGGTCCCGGCCGCATCCACCACTGCATGCGCTCCATCGGCGTCGCCGAGCAGGCCGTCGAGCTGATGTGCGGTCGCGCCGAGCGGCGGATCGCGTTCGGCAGGCCGCTGGCCGAGCAGGGCGTGATCCGAGACTGGATCGCCGAGTCCCGGGTGCGGATCGAGCAGCTGCGCCTGCTGGTGCTCAAGACGGCCTGGCTGATGGACACCGTCGGCAACAAGGGCGCGCACGCCGAGATCCAGGCGATCAAGATCGCCACCCCCGCGACCGTCCAGTGGATCCTCGACAAGGCGATCCAGGTGCACGGCGCCGCCGGCCTCTCCCAGGACTTCCCGCTGGCGGCCGCCTACGCCCGCATCCGCACCCTGCGGTTCGCCGATGGACCGGACGAGGTGCACAAGAACGCCCTGGCGCGGCACGAACTGCGCCGCCAGGTTGCCGGGAGGCAGCACGGCCACGGCTGACCGATCACTGTCCGTCAGGAACGGGTCGCCGTTGCGTTCACCGAACTCGCCCAAAGCGATCTGACCGCGGACCCGACCCGGGTTCAACACGTCCGCCGATCCGATAACGCAACGGCCCCCCGCTGGGTTCAGACACCCTCATGCGGAACATCACCGTGACCGGTGGCGTCGCCCCGGCCCGGGCGTACGTCGAGGAACTGCTGCCCGACGTCCTCGACGGCACGATCCAGCCCCGACGGGTCTTCGACCGCACGGTCGGCCTCGACGACGTGCCCGACGGCTACCACGCGATGGCCGACCGGGAGGCGCTCAAGGTCCTCATCCGCCCCTGACCGACCCCGCGGCCACGGCCTCCCGTGGCCGCGGGGCCACGGGGTGTCGACGACGGTGGCGGTCAGCGCGATCCGAGGCGGGGCACGACGGGTCGGACCTCGACCGGCGCACCCGGGTCGCCGCCGCTGCGCGAGGTGTACTCCGGGATACCCACGCAGGTAAAGAGCAGCGTCGCCAGGTCGTCCGGCTCGTCCAGCAGACCCGGGACCTCCGAGTCGAGGAAGGTCATGCCGGAGGCGCCCGCGCCGAGGGCGTATGCGGCCAGGTGCAGCCGGCCCTCGACCAGCCCTGCCGCGAGTTGGGCGTCACGGTAGCCGCGGTCGTCCAGCGACGACAGTCGGGTGGCCGCAATGACGACGTACGCGGCGTCGCCGGCGAGCGACTGGTCCAGGCAGATCCGGAGCAGCTCGTCGCGCAGGTTGCCGGCGCGGACCGGCGTCGACACATCGGGCCAGCGGTAGAGGCCGGGCGCCACACCGTCGACGCCGTGGACGGCGACCCAGTGCGGCACCCGCACCCCGCGCAGGGCCGCGGCGAGAGGCCACTCCAGCAGGTGGCGCGGCAGGGTCCGGGTCCGGTCCATGCGTCGCTGTGAACCGCGCCGGCGCACCACCTGATCGAGGAGGTCGGACGGCGGGAAGTCCGGGAGCGCGGCCGTCCGCGGCCAGGGCGTGCCGAGTTCGTCCCGCTCGCCCGTGCGCTGCGCCGCGGTGCACAGTGGCAGCTCGACCGGTGGCAGCTCACCCGGGGCCGCCGGTGCGGTGGGCCCGATCGCCGGCTCGCCGTCGCCCAGGGAGAGCAGGGCCAGCGGGTACTCGTGCACCCCGTCCGCGCCGACGAGCTCCCGCACCGCGGCGTCCGGGAACAGGGACCGCAGCTGCGGCGAGAGGCCGGCGCTGTCGGCCGCCGCCGACAGCTGGGACAGCAGCGTCCCCGCGTCCCAGTAGAGATGTCGCCACCCGCGTTCGGCGTAGCGCCACCCGGTCCGCCACGGCACGCCGGTCACGACGAGCGTGGTGACCGTGCCGGTGGCGGCGGGTGCGACCTGGACGAGCCCATGCCGTGTCGCGTCGTACCAGTGCACGCCGTCCGGGACCCCCGCGACGCCGCGCGTGCTCGCGTAGACCTCCAGCGGGAAGCGGGCCCCGGCCGAACCGGAGGCGCGGTAGAGGACCCGCCGACCGTTGCGTTCCGCGGTGCGGACGACGCCGGCGCCGAGAAAGAGCACCCGGCCGAGCTGCGCCGCGTCGAGCAGCCGCGTCGGAGCGGGGACACCCGCGAGGACGGCCGTCGCGGCGATGCCGGGGTCGGGCAGCTCCCGCGGCAGGGCGAGGACGGGAAGCGCGTCCGGGTAGCCCTTCATCGGCGGCGGCAGCGCCGCGGGGTCGTTCGGGACGAGGTCGCCGCGCACGGCCGGGTGGTCGACGGGTACGTCCCACTCGCGGTTCGGCACGTACGACGTGAGTCGGTGCAGCAGCCCGGCGCCGGAGTCGAGGTCCATCCCGGCATCCTGTCAGCGGACCCGGTACCGCGCACCACCGTTTGTCCCGCACCCGGAAGTCATGAACCCGGCCGGGCGGCGGCCGGGCGACCGGAGCGGGTCTCGGGCCGGCGCGGGACACCGTCGCCGCCTCGATCCCGGCCACTCCCCGCGGTTCAGCGCAGCAGGACCGGTCCGGCGTCGATGCGGGTGCGGAACAGGGCGTACGGCTTGCGCCGCAGGTCCTGTCCCCGCTGGTACTTCGGCTGCCGGTGCAGCTGGTTGGCAGTGACGTAGAGGTGCCCGTCGGTGGCGACGGACATGGTGTCCGGCCAGAGCAGGCGGGGATCGTGCACGACGGTCTCGTACTCGCCGTCCGGCCGGCGGCGCAGCACGGCGTTGTTCTCGTACGAGGTCAGGTAGAACCGGCCGGCGTCGTCGGTCTCCAGGCCGTCGGAGCCGCCGCCTTTGTCACCCTCGTCCGCCACCGTGGCGGTGACCAGGTCCTCGGTGAGGGCGGGGTCGGCGAGCGCGTCGGTGGCGACGCTGTACCAGCGGCGGGAGGCGAGGGGGCAGTAGTGCAGCCGGGAGCCGTCGGCGGAGATGGCGATCCCGTCCGACCCCATCGACAGCGGCTTCGGCGCTCCATCGGCCGGGCGTTCCAGGAACGGCCGTCCCTCGACGATCGGCCGGTAGGTGGACAGCGGCTCGGCCTTGGTGGACGGGTGGTCGTGCAGCCGCCGCCAGGACGCGCCGCTGGCTAGATCGACCACGACGATCCCGTTCGGCCCGGAGTCCGAGGAATCGGTGATGTAGGCGATCCCGGCGTCACCCCTGCGCAGGTCGAACCGCACGTCGTTGAGGTACGTCGAGGGCAGCGCGACGTCGGTCGGGAAGGTGATGACCTGGGCGACGGCGTTGCTGTCCAGGTCTACGCGGACCAGTTTCGGCCCGCCCGGCTGCGTCGGCCGGAACATCGGGCTGCCGGTGTCGAGCACCCAGAGCCGGTCGGCCGGGTCCACCACGATGCTCTGCACCGAGACGAAAGCGCCGGCGTCGTCGTCCCGGGCGGGCTGGTTCCATGCCTGGTCCGGGAAGGGCACCTCGCGACCGTTGCGTAGCTCGACCACCGTGGCGGGCACCTCGTCGCCCCACTTGGGGAAGTTGACGAAGACCCGGCCGGTGTGCGAGACGCTCACCCCGGTGGGCATAGGCCCGGTGAAGGTGTGCACGAGTTCGAGGTCGCCGACGGGTTCGTCGGCCAAGGGCCCGTTCATTCGCTGCTCCTGACTGCCGGTGCGACGGCTTCTTCCCGAAGCCCTGAGCGGCAAACGCCCTGGGTAAACGCTGGTACCGCCAGCGGGTCACCCCTACGGGTACGACGCCAGGTCGACCGGATCGAACTGCACCCCGAGCGCCAGCCGTGCCAGCAGGCTCCGCGCCGACAACTCCGCCGGCACCTGGGTCAGCTGCGTGCCGGGGAGAAGCTCGGCGCGGACGACGGAGCGCCGGCTCGGCCGGCGCGTACGGCCGCTCGGCCAACAGCTGTGCCAGGTACGCGGTGTTCGCCGTGAGCGTCGTGGCGCTGCCGACGGACCACCGCTCCTACCGGGTCCTCATCGCCCCGTTCGTGTCGGGCCGACCGGCGACACGACCCCGCGCACCGATCATCGGGCGGGCTCGAAGACGGCGCGTACGCAGCCGTCGAGCTTGTTCTTGAACATGTTGTATCCCTGTGGCGCCTCGTCGAGTGGCATGGTGTGTGTCGCGAGGTGTTCGGTGACCAGTTCGCCGCGTGCCATCCGGTCGAGCAACATCGGGATGTAGCGGTGTCCGTGCTGTTGGGCGCCGCGCAGGGTGAGGCCCTTGTTCATCAGCGCCCCGAGCGGGAACTTGTCGACAAGGTTGGCGAAGACGCCGAGCAGGAACACGCTTCCGCCCTTGCGGCAGTGGTAGATGGCCTCCCGGGCGGCGATCGGACGGTCCGATTCCAGGCGCAGCTGCTGTTTGACCTGGTCGTACAGGTATTGCGGTCCGGTGCTGTGGGACTCCATCCCCACCGCCTCGATGCACACGTCAGGCCCGCGCCCGCCGCTGCGTTCCAGCAGTTCACCGCCGATGTCCTGGGTCTGGTAGTTGAGCGTCTCCACGCCCAGGTACTTCTCCGCCATCTGAAGCCGATTGGCGAAACGGTCGATGATGATCACCCGCTCCGCGCCGAGCAGGACCGCCGCGCGTGCGGCCATCTGGCCCACGCCGCCCGCGCCCCACACCGCGACCACGTCACCGGCCTTGACCCCACCCAGGTCCGCGCCCATCCAGCCGGTCGGGGCGGCATCGGAGGCAAAGAGAGCACGCTCGTCGCTCACCCCGTCCGGGACGGTGAAGGCCCCCTGGTCGGCGTACGGAACGCGGATGTACTCGGCGTGGCTGCCCGCGAAGCCGCCGAGCGCGTGCGAGTAGCCGTAGCAGCCGCCGGGTGCGAAGCCCCAGACTTTCTCGGTGATTGCGGGGTTGGTGTTGCCGTTGTCGCACAAGGAGTACTGCTGCTGCTGGCAGTACCAGCAGCGGCCGCAGGAGACGAACGAGCAGACCACCACCCGGTCGCCCACCTTGTGCTTACGCACCTGCGGGCCGACCTCGACCACCTCGCCCAGGAACTCGTGCCCGAGGACGTCGCCCCGCTCCATGAACGGAACGTACCCACCCAGCAGGTGCAGGTCGGAGCCGCACGTCGCCGTCTTGCGTACCCGGATGATGGCGTCCTGCTCGTTGCGCATCGTCGGGTCCGGAACCTCGTCCACCGACAGTTCGTTGACGCCTTGCCACAAGAGCGCCTTCACAGTCGCCCCTCCCGGCGACCCTGCCGCGTCGCCATCTGCAGCGGTTTGTTGACCGCCGTCGTCCGGGTGGTGGGTGGAGAGTCGGGGTGCAGCACCTCGCCGGTCTCCAGCAGTTGCTTCGCCTCGCGCAGTGCGGCGCGGATCGCCTGGTGGGGATCGCGACCAGCGAGTCGCCTGGCTCCCGCGGTCACCGGCGACTGGGCGCCGTCACGCAGCCGTACCGCCAGCTCGATGCCGCGGTCAGCCGGGGCGCGGCGGATCTGCACCTCCACGGCGTCACCGAGACCGGCCAGTGGTTCCGGAAGTGGCGAGTCCGGGGTCAGCTCGTCGCGGGCCGGTTTCACGGTCACCACGTGCCACCGCGGTTCGCGCCGCATCAACGGGGCCCGCTGCCAGGGCCCTCGCCGGGCCGACGGAAGGAGGAACCTGCGGAGGGCCAACCCCCCGACCACGATGACCCCCGCCTTGACCAACGCTCTCATGTACGCCCCCGAATCGACCCCACCCGTCGACGGATCTGCCCGACCGGCGGCTCCGTCACGGACAAACCCTGTCATGTCGGTGCACTGTCACGCTGGGGATTCCCGCACCCGGCAAGGGGCAGTGGTACGGGCGCGACCCCGCGCGGGCGACGGACGTCACCGCTCGACGAACAGCCGAGCCACGAACAACGCGATCTACCGACCATGGGGCTTCCTCTAGCCGCCGTCGTGAATGGCCTTAGGTCTAAAACTGCTGGAGATCAATGACACCGACCCGACGCCCCGACGCTGCGCAGGACCTGCTGGTCCCTGGGGGAACGGGCGGTCACGACGATCCGCACGCCAAGCAGCAGCTTCTGCGCCGTCTTCGAGCCGGTCGCCTGACCGTCAGCTCCCCGATGCCGGGGGGCGATGCGCGATCCGGCGGGCGAGAGGCACCTGGTACAGACCGGCGCTGGTGACGGCGTAGAACACCGGCAGCACGACGAAGATCACCAGGCCGGCGAGCGGTGCGACCAGGTACCCGATGAGCCCTGCGGCGGCATAGAGGATGACCCCGATGAGTGCCCGCACCCGCTCGGCGGGGAAGTGCCGTTCACTCACCTCCTCCTTGAGTAGGTCTTTGCGCCGGGCCAGGTAGTGGAAGAACGCCATCCAGCTCGCGCAGAGCAGGGCGCCGATCAGCGCGTAGAAGGCGACGGCCACGCGTTGGTCCTGCTGGTCGTGCTCCTGAAACGCGTCCGAGACGACGGCGGTCGGGAATGGAAGCAGCGCGGTGGTGAACAGGACGAAGAGATTCACCCAGTGCAGGCCCCGGTCACTCTCCTTGACGCGGTTGAACGCGCCCTTGTGGTTCAGCCAGACGACGGCCACGTAGGCGTACGAGGCGAGATAGGCGACGTAACTCGGCCACTGTTCCAGCAGCCCCGACAGCAGGCGACCGGGCGGTACGTCCGGCACCCGGAGATCCACCACGAGCAGCGTGATGATGATGGCCAAGACGGCGTCGCTGAACGCTATGGCACGGCTGGTGTCCGACCGGGTGCCGAGGTCGTCGGTTGGCCTGCCCACGGCCGGTGGCTACCCACCGACGCCCACGATAACCGCGGGTCCGACCTGCACATGTACGGCGGGCGCACTGATCTGCAGCCGGGCACGGTGCTCGGGCACGAGAACATGGGTGAGGTCATCGAGGTCGGCGAAGGGGCCGCCCTGGTCAAGGCGGGCGACACGGTCCGCCTGCCGTTCAACGTCTCCTGCGGCGCCTGCGCCAACTGCAACCAGGGCCTGACCGCGTACCGTCTGGTGGCCAACCCGGCTCCCCGGCATGGGTGCCGCCTACGGCAACGCCGACATGGGGACGTACGCCAGTACAACTAGGTGATGCTCTCGGACATCTTCCCCACCGGCTGGCACGCGACGGAGCTCGCGTGCGTGCAGCCGGGCGACAGCGTGGCAGCTCATGGTGCCGGACCGGTCGGGTTGCTGGCGGGTGACGTTGGAGTGCCAGGCACCATGGCGGACGTCGATCAGCTTTGCGGCTGTTGCCCCAGCGGTCCTACCAGCCGGGCCGTGACCTGCCTCAGTGGCTGGCTGCTGTTGACAATCTTCTTCATCCGTTGCCACGCCGCTCGGGACGGAGATCCGCCCAGCACGCCACCCAGACCCCCACCGCCGCCGGCCGCTGCCCCGCCGTCCTGAGCCAGTCGCTGGGTGGTCTGTCCGAGCTGTTGACCGACCTGCTCGGTGGTCTGCTGCAGCGTCTGCGACAGCGGCCCATCGGGCCCCAGCGCCTCCTGCGCCGTCTGCCCGACGTGGTCGAGCGTCCGCGCTAGCGGCCCCTGCGGCCCGAGCACCTGCTGAGCTGTCTCCCCGACCTGGTTCACGGCGGTGTCCACCGTCTTCACCACCGACTCGATGATCTGGGGGTTGCGCTCGATGGTGCGGAGGGCACTGTCGAGAATGCCGCGGAGCTCTTCGAGTCGAACCTCGAGCATCGCCTCGGTCTCGACGCCCTTGATGTCGATCTTCACCGTGCCGAGATGCGCCTGAACGCCCACGTCGAGCTGGAGCAGGCTCCCCAGCCGGGCTCGCAGTGAGACGGAGGCGTCCAGGTTGTCGACCTCGATGTAGATCTGTTCGACCTTGACCTGCGGGATCTGGAGGACGACGTCGGGGTCTGACATCGTCTTGCTGCTGTGCCCGCCAGCCGGCTGGGGAAGCCCGTGCTCACCACTCTGCGGGACGGCGGGGCGTTTGCTTGGCTCGGCACCGGTTGGCCCGCCGACGGGACAGAGGTTCTGGCCCCCACCGGCGACTTCCGCGCCCTCCTCGGCGTCGCGCTGCCGATCGGCCTGCTCGCGCGGTTGCGCGGGCGACTCCCGTGCGCCCGTGTCCCGGCTCTCCGGTTCGGCCATCCCGCACTCCTCGGGTTTCGCCTAGCATGCGGACCGGATGGAGCCCACCATCGGTACATGGCTCCGATCCTCGGCCCACCCCCTCGGACCGGGTCGCGGTCTACCCGTGTGCCGACGCATCAAACGGCTCAGGGATGCGGCCGAGGAGACGGCGGATCAGCGGCGCCATCTTTGCCATCGTCATCACGCTGCTGGTCCTGGATCTCCGGGTGCCGAACGTCCCGCCCGGCCGCCTCCTGTCCGGACTGTTCACCACAGCGCTGCTGCCGTTTCCGACCATCGTCGTGTCGCACACGCTGCAGGAGCACGACAACGCGGGGCCAGCGTGTGGCCATCGCCTTCTACGCGCTGATCGGCGCGTTGCTGTGCGCGACTTGGCTGGCGCGTTCTACCACTACCTGGCCCGGCACCCCGACCACCCGGCTGAGGGCGGGCGAACCGCCGTTTCACCCCGACGAGCGCGGGTACCCGCCGCAATCCGGTTGGAGAGGGGATCCGAGGTGAACTACACCGAGTTCATCCAGTCCGTGGCAGCGCGACCGAAGGTTCCGCCGGGACAGTCGGAACCGATCACCCGCGCCACGCTCGAGACGTTGGCAGAACGGCTCACTGGCGGCCAGGCGAGGGACCTCGCCTCCCAGCTCCCTGAGGAGCTACGAGGCCTGGTGCGTAGGCCCACGGAAGATCCGGAACGGTTCGGGCTGGCCGAATTCTTCGAACGGGTGCAGTCACGGGCCGGGGTGGATCGCCAGGTGGCCACCGACGGAGCACAGGCCGTGCTGGATACCCTCCGTGAGTCGGCCAGCGCGAAGGAGTATGGGGACCTTGTGGACCAGTTGCCGCAGGAGTTCTGGCAGTTGACTGGCCCGGGGGCGGGACGGCTCGAGACCCGCCGGGTCGGCACCTAGCTAGGGCGCGCGGACCGTCAGAAGCTCGGATGCGCCGCTATCGCGGAGCAGGCGGGGGCCGAGGTCCACCTGATCTCGTTGACATCCGGCGAGATTCAGTCGATGAACCAGGACATCGATCCGGCCAACCACTATCGGGTGGACCGGACCGTGAACGAGGCCAATGCAGCCGACTACGACGCCCTGTTGCTGCCGGGCGGGACGGTCAACCCCGGCCGGCTCCGGATCAACCCTCAGGCGATGGACTTCGTCCGGGCGTTCTTCCAGCAACAGAAGCCGGTGGCGGCGATCTGTCACGGCCCCTGGTCGTTTGCCGAGACGGGGATCGTCAACGGCCGGACCGTCACCTCGGTCCCCAGCCTGCGCACCGACATCCGCAACGCGGGCGGGAACTGGGTGGACCAACACGTGCAGGTCAACAACGGCCTGGTCACTGCCACGCTGCGATTCGTCTGCCGCGGCGCTGTCCGGGTACGCCCCGCCGACGCGGGCGATCGCCAGCCGCCCCCGACGAGGTCCTCGAAGCCCTCGCCCCGACCCCCTGAGCCGGTCCGGCGAGGACTCACCCCGGCGCCCGACCACGCCGACCACCCGGTCACCCTGACCACGACGGACCGGCCCGTTCGGCGGCCGCTCACGGTACTGCCAGATCTCGTCCATCAGCTCGATCGAACTCGCCGCCCGCCTGTCATCGGATCAGCCGACCCGCCAAGCGGCCGGGTCGACACCGCCGGGCACCGGTGTCCGGCGGCCACCCGGGCCCGCCGGTCAGGGCTGGTACTGGCTGCGGGTGCGGGGCAGCCATTGGGGATGGTGGTCGCGCAGGTAGCGGACCAGTCCCTCGCGCAGGTCGCAGCGTAGGTCCCAGGCGCTGGCGCCGTCCGCGGCTGAGGCCTGCATCTGGATGACCACGGTCTGCGGGGTGGCGTCGACCATCTGGAGCACCCACTGGTCTCGATCCCACAGCGGTGAGGACTCGACCAGTCGGCATGCCTCCCGGCGCAGGTCGTCCAGGTCGGCGGTGTGGTCGACATGGATCTGGATCTTGCCGAGCACCCGGAACTCGTTCCGGGTCCAGTTCTGGAACGGCCGCTCAGTGAAGTACGTGGTCGGCAGAATGAGCACCCGGTCGTCCCAGAGCCGGATCACCACGTTAGTCAGCTTCACCTCCTCGACCCGGCCCCATTCGCCGTCCACCACCAGCACGTCGCCGACGTGCATCCCATCGGCGAAGGCGATCTGGATGCCGGCGAACGCGTTGCCGAGCGCGGTTCGGGCGGAGAGGCCGATCACCGCGCCGATCACGCCGGCCGAGGTGAGAATGGAGATGCCGGCGAGGCGTACCGGCCGGAAGGTGATCAGAATCAGGCCGATCGCGACGACCGTAACCACGGCGACGGTGAGCCGCCGCACGGGGCGGATCTGGGTCCGGGCGCGCCGGATCCGCCGGTTGGTGACCAAGTCGCTCGGCAGCTTGGTGAACGAGACCGTTTCGATGACGTTCAATGTCCTGATCACCAGCCACGAGCTGATGGCGATCAGGACCAGCAGGACGGTGTGCCGCAGGTAACGCTGCCACGCGGCCGGTCCGGGCGGCAGCGCGAAGTACAGCGCCCCGACCAGCAGGACCGCGCCCGCTGGGCGGCGGCAGGCGTGCCGCAGCGGCTCCAGCAGCCACTTGTACCGGCCACGGGCAGCCCGGCGGATCAGCACGCCGGAGACCAGGTCCACGACCAGGGCCGCCGTAAGCGCGGCCAACACGATCAACGCGGTATGCATCAGAGGCCGTTCACCGTGATCCCGATGCCGCCTCTCCTGAGCTCGCGAACGCACTCCCCGCGTTCAGGGTGTCATCGGATCCGGTGGCAAGCAGCGGATATCGGGAATGCCAGACGGACGTGACGGGCGTCCGGCGACAGGCTACTGCTTGAGCCGGTTGAAGCAGCGCTCCACAACGTTGCGCTGCTTGTAGACCACCTTGTCGAAGGCCGGTGGCCGCCCGACGGGGCCGCCCCGGACGAGGCCTACCGCAACTGCGGCGTCTTCCGCGCCCACCTACGCCAACTGCGGTTGGGCTATGTCCTGGGTCCTCGCAAACTCGCCTCTAGGGTCGGAACGGCTTGCGAGGATGTGAACGCCAGCAAGGGCATGGCTCACGCAGTGAGCGGATTCTTACGGGGGAACGCAGATGAAGGCGGTCGTGTACGAGGGACCGAGGACGATCAGCGTCAAGGATGTTCCGGACGCGAGAATCGAGAGACCGACGGATGCCCTGGTCCGGATTACGACGACGAACATCTGCGGGTCCGACCTCCATATGTACGAGGGACGCACGGACATGGAGCCCGGCCGGGTGCTCGGTCACGAGAACATGGGTGAGGTGATCGAGATCGGCGAAGGGGTCGATCTGGTCAAGGTCGGCGACATGGTGTGCATGCCGTTCAACGTCTCGTGCGGGTCCTGCGCCAACTGCAACCAGGGGCTGACCGCGTACTGTCTGGTGGCCAACCCGGCACCCGGCATGGCCGGCGCGGCCTACGGCTACGCCGACATGGGTCCTTACAGCGGCGGTCAGGCCGAGTTGCTGCGGGTGCCGTGGGCGGACTTCAATTGCCTGGTTCTCCCACCGGACGCGGTGGACGTGCAGCGTCAACGCGACTACGTCATGCTGGCGGACATCTTCCCGACCGGCTGGCACGCCACCGAACTCGCCTGCGTGCGGCCCGGCGACAACGTGGCGGTCTACGGTGCCGGGCCGGTCGGCCTGCTCGCCGCCTACTCCGCGATCATCAAGGGTGCCAACAAGGTGATGGTGGTCGATCGCCATCCGGACCGGCTGCGCCTGGCAGAACAGATCGGCGCGATCCCCATCGACGATTCCAAGGCATCACCGGTGGACCAGATCCTGGAGCAGACCAGCGGGAGGGGCGCGGACCGCGGCTGCGAGGCCGTCGGTTACCAGGCGCACGAACCGCAGGGCCAGGAGAAGGCGGCACTGACGTTGAACAACCTCGTGCACTCCGTGCGGTTCGGCGGCACGATCGGCGTGGTCGGCGTGTACATCCCGGAGGACCCCGGGTCGCCGGACCCGCTGCAGAAACAGGGCAAGGCGCCGTTCGACTACGGCATGTTCTGGTTCAAGGGACAGAGCATGGGCACCGGGCAGTGCAACGTGAAGGCCTACAACCGGCAGCTGATGAACCTCATCGAGTCACACAAGGCCGAGCCCTCGTTCCTGGTGTCCCACGAACTCACGCTGGACGAAGCGCCAACGGGATACCAGAACTTCGATGCCCGCAACGACGGCTGGACCAAGGTCCTGCTGCACCCCGACGGTCGACGCTAGTACGGCAGCCGCCGTTCGAGATGTCGCTCGTAAGCGGGTGGACGTGAGGCGGCCACCGCTAGCCGGACATGCCCGCCCACGGTGATCTCTCAGGCGGTGGAGGCGGGCGACCGGTTCGACGAAGGCGTCGCGGTGGCGTTGTACGGGCTGGTCGGGATGCCCTTTCGGCGGCCGGGCTCCGGCTCTACCACCATCTCAGCCGGCACGGGGAGCTGCTGCGCAACGGCACGTCACGCCCCGGCTCTTCGCCGTCGAGCGGCTCCGGGCGCTGTTCGGGATCATGGTCTACGGCGCAGCCGGCGTGGTCGCCTGGCTGGTCGACGTAGCGGCGGCGCCGGTCGTCCTGCTTTGCTCCCCCTCTTCTACGGCCAGTCCAGCAACGGCTTGTACGACCTGCGGCGCAGGCTGCGCCACCGCTGAATCCGGCCACATGACGCCGACCGGGTTGCGGGTAGACCTCGGTGCCGACACCGAGAGGGGAGCGCCATGACAACGGTCGGAGAGCTCATTACCCGGTTAAGGCGACGGACGGCGACGAGCCCGGCTACCGGGAGGAGCACCGATGACTCACAGTGACAGCGCCGCCCGGAGATCTTCGTCGGACTGGTAGCGATCCCGCCGGACCACCCGGCCCGGGTGGCCGCGCGGCTCACCGACGAGCTGGCCGGCCGGCTCTGAGGGGCACCAGTCACACGGACCGTCGGTCGGACTCGGCGTTGCGATACCGTCAAGGCGCCCACACCGGCGTCGAGCAGTCCGCGTCCGTCGGCTGGCGATGGTCCGCAGGGCACCCGACGAATCCAGGGAGATACCGATGCCGGAGCCCGAGTCCGTTCAAGGCGCCCACGCCGAGGATGCGGACACGCCGACCACGGCCGAGACCGAGACCGAGACCGGCGATCCTGCCGCTTACTCAAATCGGGCTGCCCGACGCGCGAAGGGCAAGGTCGCCTCGCCGCAACCGTATGGGAAGGGTCAGAGCCTCGGCGGTCGGGGCTCGGTCCAGAGCCCGCGTCAGTGGGGTAACCGCCGAAGCGGCTGATCCGTTGGTGGGCTCGTCGGCGCACGGCTCCCGTTGCCCGTGGCGATGATGGCGGGGCAGCAGGGGCCGTGCTCGACGAGCTGATCCCAGGCATGGCATCACGTCGAGCAGTACGCGAACAATCAGATCGAGGCTGATCACAGCCAGCTCAAGCAGCGGTTGAGTCCGATGCATGAGCTATGAACGGACAAGACAGCCGGCGCTGTTGGTGTCGTTCGGCGCGTCGACGCAGCGCCTCCGGTCCGGCGGAGGCTCCGCCGGACCGGAGCGCTTGCTGGTCCGTTTGTCGAGGGGGTGTCACCCGACCCGGACGATCTGCCACTGTTGATTGGCGCCGTTCCAGTCGGCGTACTGCACGATGTTGCCGCCGTCAGCCGTGGAGGCGCCCTGCACCTCCACCACCTTGCCGCTGTGCCGGCTGATCAGGCGGACGTGACCGCCGTCCGAGTCGGCCAGCCGGAACTGCTGATTGGTTCCGTTGTGGTCGGACCACTGGACGATCGCACCGCCGTCGGCGGTCGACCAGTTGTACACGTCGAGGACCTTGCCGGAGTGCCGGGACTTGACCCGGTAGTAGCCACCTCCCGAGTCCACGAACTGCCACTGCTGGTTCGCGCCGTTGTGCCGCGTCCACTGCGTGATCCGCGCGCCGTCGGCGGTGCCCAGGTTGTACAGGTCCAGCGCCTTGCCGCTGTTACGGTTCACCAGCACGTACCAGGCGCTGGTGTCGATCGGCCCCGGGTTGCTCGGCCCGCCGGCGTTGAGGGCTTCCAAGGTGGCCGTGTACGCCGGCTTCTTGTTCCCGTTCCGGTCGAACAGGAGCGGGTTGTCGTCCCGCCAGGAGTCGCTGTCCCGGACCCCCCAGACGGTGATGCCGGTGCAGCGGGTGACGGCCAGGCAGGCGCGGGTGACGCCGGCGTAGATGTTGGCCTGGTTGGTTCCTTGGGCGACGTCGAGTTCGGTGATCTGGACATCGACGCCGAGGTCGGCGAAGCGTTGCAGGTTGGCCTGGTAGTCGCCGGGCAGGCTGGTGCCGAGGTGGGACTGGAAGCCGACGCAGTCGATGGGTACGCCGCGGGCCTTGAAGTCGCGGACCATGTTGTGGATGGCGGTGGACTTCGGGTTGATGCCGTCGGTGTTGTAGTCGTTGTAGCAGAGCCTGGCGTTCGGGTCGGCCGCCCGGGCGGCACGGAACGCCGCCTCGATCCAGTCGTTGCCGGTGCGCTGGAGGTTGGAGTCGCGGCGGGCGCCATTGCTGCCGTCGGCGAACGCCTCGTTCACCACGTCCCACGAGTGGATTCTCCCGCGGTAGTAGCTGGCCACCCGGGTGACGTGGTTGATCGCGGCGTTGCGCAGGGCCGAGCCGGAGAGGTTCTGCGCCCACCCGGGCTGTTGCGCGTGCCAGAGCAGGGTGTGTCCGCGCACCGACATGCCGCGGGGCTGGGCGTGATTGACGATCCGGTCGCCGTTGCCGAAGGTGAAGACGCCCTGCTGGGGCTCGGTGGCGTCCCACTTCATCTCGTTCTCGGCGACGACCGAGTTGAACTCACGGTCGAGGATCGTGACGTACTGGCTGTCGGAGAGGCGGTGCGCAGCGACTGCGGCGCCGAAGTAGCGGCCCCTTTCCGCGGCCGACGTCCCGAGGGTCGTACCAGCGGCGGCGGGATTGGTCGGGGCGACCAGGGTGGCGAGCAGGGTTGCGACGGAGAGCAGCGCGAGGAGCGCGCGTCTCGGTCGGGACCGGCGGTGCCGGTGCGGTCGGACCGGTGGTGTCACGGTGACTCCCTTCAGTGTTGAACGGTCGATTGATGCGGGACGGATCCGTGGTCAGCGCCACCTGGCTTCCGGTCGACCAACGGTGTGATGAGCCGCATGCTCCGTGGGAGCGCTAACATTGATGTTCATAACATTGTCAGAGTGCGCCGTCTCCATCAAGGCCCATCGATCCGGGGGCGCAATCACGGCATGCTGCGGGCAACCGGTGACGGCACGGCGCGCGTACCCAGCCGTCCTACGATCGCCGGCCGCCGGTCACACCCGGCTCCACCGTTGGTTGGCATTGCCGTGGCAGGACCAGAGGATCACCGTCGTGCCGTTGGTGGTGCCGCCGTTGTTGACGTCCAGGCACAGCGACGGGGAGCGGACGGTGCTCACCGTGCCGTTGCCGTTGAACGTCCACTGCTGGTTGGTGCCGCCGTTGCAGTCCCAGATCTGCACCCGGGTGCCGTTGACGGCGTTCGGCGGTACGTCCAGGCACTTGCCGAGGATCCGCAGCGTCTGGCCACTCTGGGTGATCTGCTGGTTGGCATTGCCGTGGCAGTCCCAGATCAACGTGCCGGTGCCGTTGGCGGTGGTGGAGTTGTCGACGTCGAGGCACCGCCCGGCGGACTCGCTGCGCAGCCGGAACGTGCTCGGGGGCGGCGGCTCGGTGCCGCCCCCGCTGACCCGGTACACCACCGTGCCGTGCGCCGGAACGCTCGCGGAAATGGTCCCGGTGGTGGTGGAAGTGCCGTTGGTCCACGCGTCCCGCAGGGCGAACGAGGTTCCGCTCTTGCCGATCGCCGCTGCTGTGGTGGAGATCGTCGTCGTGGAGTTGCCCTGGTTGAACAGGGCGACCGCGACGTCGCCGTTGGCCAGTCGCTTGGCCAGCACCCGCCGGGTGCCGTCGTTGGACACCTGAACCGCCTGCCGGCCCAGAGTGTCCTGGTTGATCGCGATCAGATTCTGGTTTCCCAGGATGCTGAGCGTCGCCGAGCTGGCCGAGCGCAGGTCGTTGCCCATCATGAGCGGCGCGGCCATCATCGCCCACAGGGCGAAGTGGCTGCGCATCTCGGTGTCGGTCATGCCGCCGTTGCCCACCTCCAGCATGTCCGGGTCGTTGAACCCGCCCGGGGCGGCGTACCCGGCCAGCGGCACATTGACGTTGACGATGTTCTGGATGCCCATGGGGTAGCCGTTGGTCTGGCCGGTGTCCCACGCGTTGGTGATGTCCTCGGTGGTCCGCCAGAGGTTCGCCACGTCGCCCCAGTTGCGCTGCGGCCCGGTCTTCTCGTGGATGCTGTTCGGGTTGATGCTGTACACGATCGGCCGGCCGGTGGCCGCCAGCGCATCGCGCATGATGCCGAACCTGGCCACCTGGTCGTTGATGGTGCCGGTGGGGGAACACCAGTCGTACTTCAGGTAGTCCACACCCCAGGCGGCGAACTGCCGGGCGTCCTGGTACTCGTGGCCGAGGCTGCCGGTGGAGCCGGGGAAGGCGTCGAAGTACTGGGCGCAGGTCTGGTCCAGGGGGCCCTGGTAGATGCCGAACAGCAGCCCTCGGGAGTGCAGGTAGTCACCGAGGGCCTTCATCCCGCTCGGGAAGCGCTGCGGGTGCGCCTGGAGGTTGCCCTGCGCGTCCCGGTTCGGGTTGAACCAGCAGTCGTCGACGACCACGTACTTGTACCCGAGGTCACGCAGGCCGTGGTTGACGATCGCGTCGGCCATCTGGCGGATGAGCGCCTCGTCGATGGTGCAGCCGAACGTGTTCCAGGTGTTCCAGCCCATCGGCGGGGTGCGGGCGACGCCGTTGTCGAGGGCCTGCGCCGGACGGGGCGCGACGACGCCGTCGGCGACCGCCGTCGTGAGGGTCACTGTCAGGACGCCCAGGACAGCAGTCAACCATCTCTTCGGTCTACGCACGGTTACCTCCTTGATCCAGAGAGGGTGAGCGGTGCCGGCGCTGGGATACCTCGCGGGTCGGCGCCGGTCGTGGCGGCTGCGGGTAGTGACGCGGTGGCAGGGATGTTATCGCTGACATTAACCAATGTAAATATTTGGACAGACGTCAAGGTGGGTCGGGTGCCCGGTGGCGCGTCGGCCGGCGGGCTTGCGGGGAGGAGGATCCGGCGGCGCCCGCCCCGTTACGGAGCTGTTGCCGACGAGTGTCTTGACGACGCTCAATGTGAGCGTTAACACTAACCTCGATCGTAGTTCGGAGGTGGCCATGGGAAATGTGGACGGTGTCGGCGAGCGGTACGTGGTCGGAGTCGACTACGGCACCCTCTCCGGGCGGGCCCTGGTGGTCCGGGTCAGCGACGGCGCGGAGGTCGGGACCGCGGTGCACGAGTACCGCCACGATGTCATCGAGTCCGCGCTACCCGGCGGCGGGCCGGCGCTGCCACCGGACTGGGCGCTGCAGGATCCGGAGGACTACCGGGACGTGCTGCGCCACGCCGTCCCCGCCGCGGTGGCCGCCGCCCGCGTCGATCCGTCCCGGGTCGTCGGCATCGGCACCGACTTCACCGCCTGCACGGTCCTGCCCACCCTTGCCGACGGCACCCCGCTGTGCGAGGTCCCGGAGCTGCGCCACCGGCCGCACGCCTGGGTGAAGCTGTGGAAGCACCACGCCGCGCAGCCGCACGCCGACCGGATCAACGCCCTGGCGCACCAGCGGCGCGAGCCGTGGATCGGCCGCTACGGCGGCAAGATCTCCGCCGAGTGGCAGTTCGCCAAGGGTCTGCAGATCCTGGAGGAGGATCCGGAGACCTACCGGCGCGCCGAGCGCTTCATCGAGGCGGCCGACTGGATCGTGTGGCAACTGTGCGGCACCGAGACCCGCAACGTCTGCACCGCCGGCTACAAGGGCATCCGTCAGAACGGCCGGTACCCGTCGCGGGAATACCTGAGCGCGCTCAACCCGGGCTTCGCCGATTTCGTGACCAAACTGGACGGTCCGCTGCTGCCCCTGGGCGACCGCGCCGGCAGCCTCAGCGCCCGGGCCGCCGCCTGGACCGGCCTGCCGGAGGGCATCGCCGTCGCGGTCGGCAACGTCGACGCGCACGTCACGGCCGCCTCCGCCCAGGCCCTGGAGCCCGGCCGGCTGGTGGCCATCATGGGCACCTCCACCTGCCACGTTCTCAACGGCACCCATCCCGCCGAGGTGTCCGGCATGTGCGGTGTCGTCGAGGGCGGCATCAGCCCCGGCGCCTGGGGCTACGAGGCCGGGCAGAGCGGCGTCGGCGACATCTTCGGCTGGTTCGTCGCGCACGCAGCCCCGGCCGAGGTGGACTCGCACGATCGGTTGACCGAGCTGGCCGCCGCCCAGCCGGTCGGCGCGCACGGCCTGGTGGCGCTGGACTGGTGGAACGGCAACCGCTCGCTGCTGGTCAACCACGACCTGAGCGGTCTGATCGTCGGGATGACGCTGGCCACCCGGCCGCAGGACGTCTACCGGGCACTGCTGGAGTCCACCGCGTTCGGCACCCGGATGATCATCGAGGCGTTCGTCGACGCCGGGGTGCCGGTCACCGACCTGGTCGTGGCCGGCGGTCTCACCTCGAACCCGCTGTTGATGCAGATCTACGCCGACGTCACCAACCGCCCGTTGAGCATCATCGGCTCCGCCCAGGGGCCGGCGCTCGGGTCGGCGATCCACGCGGCGGTCGCCGCCGGGGCGTATCCGTCGATCCGTGAGGCGTCGGCCGCGATGGGCCGGGTGCACGAGGGCGCCTACCGGCCGGATTCGGACAACGTGCGTGCGTACGACGCCCTCTACGCCGAGTACCGCGCCCTGCACGACCACTTCGGCCGCGGCGGCAACGACGTCATGCTCCGCCTGCGGACGATCCGGAACGCGGCCCTCGACGCGGCCGCGGCGCAGGCCGACACGGTTCTGGAGGCGGTCGGATGAACACCGACGTGGTTCAGCAGGTGGCCGCGCTGCGGGAGACCGTTGCCCGCCTGCACCGCGAACTCACCCGGTACGACCTGGTGGCGTGGACCGCCGGGAACGTCTCGGCCCGGGTCCCCGGCCAGGACCTGATGGTCATCAAACCCAGCGGCGTCGACTACGACGACCTCACAGCGGACAACATGGTGGTCTGCGACCTCAACGGGAATGTCGTCGACGGGGCCGGATCCCCGTCCAGCGACACCGCCGCCCACGCCTACGTCTACCGGGCGATGCCCGAGGTCGGCGGTGTCGTCCACACGCACAGCGGTTACGCCACCGCCTGGGCGGCCCGGGGCGAGGCGATCCCGTGCTGGTTGACCGCCCAGGCCGACGAGTTCGGCGGGGAGATCCCGGTCGGGCCGTTCGCGCTGATCGGCGGGGACGACATCGGCAAGGGGATCGTCAGCGCCCTGTCCGGGCACCGCTCACCCGCGGTGCTGATGCGTAACCACGGGGTGTTCACGATCGGCAAGGACGCCCGCGCAGCGGTCAAGGCGGCGGTGATGTGCGAGGACGTCGCCCGCACCGCACACCTGGCCCGCGCGCTCGGGCAACCGCTGCCGATCGCGCCGGCCGACGTCGACTCGCTGCACGACCGGTACCAGAACGTCTACGGCCAACGCCCGGCGACCGGATGATCCCGGCCACGACGAGCTTCCTCGCCGACACCGTCCCTTCTCGCACCATCCCCACCACACCCCGGCCCGTACGCCGCCGGCCGGCGCGGTCCGGATACCAACCCGAGGAGAAACCATGAGAACCAGGAGAACGACACGCACCATCGTCACGGTCGTCGCCACCATGCTGCTCGTGGGCAGCATGGCGGCCTGCGGCAACAGCGACACCGGCGGTGGTGGCGGCGACGACGACGGCAAGATCGTCCTGGGCTTCTCCCAGGTCGGCGCGGAGAGCGGCTGGCGGACGGCGAACACCAGCTCGATCAAGGAGGCCGCCACCGAGGCGGGGATCGAGCTGAAGTTCGACGACGCCCAGCAGAAGCAGGAGAACCAGATCAAGGCGATCCGGAACTTCATCCAGCAGAAGGTCGACGTGATCGCCTTCTCGCCGGTGGTGGAATCCGGCTGGGACACCGTCCTCAAGGAGGCCAAGGACGCGGGCATCCCGGTGATCCTCACCGACCGTGCCGTGGATTCCGCCGACAAGTCGCTGTACAAGACCTTCCTCGGCTCGGACTTCGTCAAGGAGGGCCGCCTGTCGGGGGAGTGGCTGGTCGAGCAGACCAAGTCCGCCACCGGCCCGGTGAACATCGTCGAGCTACAGGGCACGACCGGCTCCGCGCCGGCCAACGACCGCAAGAAGGGCTTCGCCGACGCGATCGCCGCCAACCCGAACCTGAAGATCGTCGCCTCCCAGTCCGGTGACTTCACCCGGGCCGGCGGCAAGCAGGTGATGGAGCAGTTCCTCAAGGCCAACCCGGACATCGACGTGCTCTTCGCGCACAACGACGACATGGGGCTCGGCGCCCTGGAGGCGATCAACGCCGCCGGCAAGGTGCCCGGTAAGGACATCATCATCATCACCGTCGACGCCGTGAAGGACGGCATGCAGGCCCTCGCGGACGGCAAGTTCAACTTCATCGCGGAGTGCAGCCCGCTGCTCGGCCCGCAGCTGATGGACCTGGCGAAGAAGGTCCACGCCGGCGAGGAGGTGCCGCCCCGGATCGAGACCGAGGAGACCACCTTCACCCAGGCGCAGGCCAAGGAGGCGCTGCCCAACCGCAAGTACTGACCGCCGCCGGGGTCGCCGTCCACCGGACGGCGGCCCCGACTCGTCGCTCGTTTCCGTGCCGACACCATCCAGAAGAGGTCTGATGGGATGACGGGTAGCCGTCCGGTCCTGACTATGACCGGAATCAGCAAGTCCTTCCCGGGGGTCCGCGCCCTCCACAACGTCGACTTCCGGCTTTTCCCGGGCGAGGTCCACGCCCTGATGGGTGAGAACGGCGCCGGCAAGTCGACGCTGATCAAGGCGCTGACCGGCGTCTACGACATCGACGAGGGCGTGATCACCCTCGCCGGTGAAAAGATCGCCTTCAGCGGGCCGATGCAGGCCGCCGCAGCCGGTGTGAGCACCGTCTACCAGGAGGTCAATCTCTGCACCAACCTGTCGGTGGCGGAGAACATCTTCATCGGCCGGGAGCCGCGCCGTCTCGGCGCCGTCCGCTGGGGCGAGGTCCGCCGGCGGGCGCAGGCCCTCCTGGCCCGCCTGGACCTCGACATCGACGTCTCCGCGCCGCTGGGGTCGTATTCACTGGCCGTGCAGCAGACGGTCGCCATCGCCCGGGCGATCGACGTGCGGGCGCGGGTGCTCATCCTTGACGAGCCGACGTCGAGTCTGGACGCCCGCGAGGTCGCGCACCTGTTCCGGATCGTGCGGCAGCTGCGCGACGAGGGGATCGCCACCCTGTTCGTCACCCACTTCCTCGACCAGGTGTACGAGATCGCCGACCGGATCACCGTGCTCCGCAACGGCACGCTCGTGGGGGAGTACCGGACCGAGGAGCTGCCACAGTTCAGCCTCGTCGAGAAGATGATCGGCAAGGAACTCGACGTGCTGGAGCGGCTGGACGAGCAACCCAAGCGGCGGGTCACCGCGCAGTCCGCAGGGACCCCCCTGGTGGAGGCGTCGGAGCTCGGTCGCAAGGGCGCCGTCGCCCCGTTCAGCCTGCGCGTCCACGCCGGCGAGGTGGTGGGGCTGGCCGGCCTGCTCGGTTCCGGGCGTACCGAGGTGGCGCGGCTGCTGTTCGGCGCCGACCGCGCCGACAACGGCCAGGTGGCGGTCGACGGAAGCCGGGCAGCCCTGCGGACCCCCGTCCAGGCCATCGACCGCGGCATCGGGTTCTGCTCGGAGAACCGCCGGGCAGAGGGCATCGTGCCCGAGCTGTCGGTCCGGGAGAACATGATCCTCGCGATGCAGGCGGCGCGTGGCTGGGCGCGGCCCATCCCGCGTCGCCGCCAGGACGAGCTGGTCGAGAAGTACGTCAAGGCGCTGAGCATCCGGCCGGCCGATCCCGACCTGCCGGTGCGCAACCTCTCCGGTGGCAACCAGCAGAAGGTGCTGCTGGCCCGGTGGCTCATCACCGAGCCACGGCTGCTGATCCTCGACGAACCCACCCGCGGCATCGACATCGGTGCCAAGACGGAGATCCAGAAGCTCGTGGTCGAGCTCTCCGACGGGGGCATGGCCGTGCTGTTCATCTCCGCCGAGCTGGAGGAGGTGCTGCGGCTGAGCCACCGAGTCGCCGTCATGCGCGACCGGACGATGGTCGCCCAGCTCGACAACGACGAAAACCTCGACGCCGACCGCGTCATGCAGACCATCGCCAGCGGAACCCAGCGGGGGGAGGCGAACCGATGAGCGCCGTCGCCGACCGCCTCCGCCCGATGACCGGCCACCGGCTGTTCTGGCCCGCACTCGTTCTCGTGCTCATGATCGTCGCCAACACGATCTACCGGCCCGGCTTCCTCTTCATCGAGGTCAAGGATGGGCACCTCTACGGCACCCCGATCGACATCCTCCGGCTGAGTGCGCCGTTGATCCTGGTCGCCCTCGGCATGACCCTGGTCATCGCCACCGGCGGCATCGACCTGTCCGTCGGCTCGCTCTGTGCCATCAGCGGTGCTGTCGCCTGTCTCTACATCAGCAAGGCACCCGACCAGAACAGCATCTCCACCGTCTTCACGGCGCTCGCCCTGGCCCTCGGGGCGGCGCTCGTGCTCGGCATGTGGAACGGGGTGCTGGTCGCTGTCATCGGCATCCAGCCCATCATCGCCACGCTGATCCTGATGGTGGCCGGTCGGGGTCTCGCCCAGCTCATCACCGAGGGTCAGATCATCACGATCAACTCCGGCCCGTACCGGGCGATCGGGCTCGGGCACTTCCTGACCCTGCCACTGGCGATCTTCATCGCTCTGGCGGCGGCCCTTCTCGTCGCCGCCTTCACCCGCCGCACCGCCCTCGGCCTGATCGTCGAGTCGGTCGGCGGCAACGCCGGGGCCAGCCGACTGGCCGGCATCCGCTCGGGACGGGTCATCTTCCTCGTGTACGCGGTCAGCGCCGCCTGCGCCGCGGTCGCCGGCTTCATGATGACCGCCAACGTGTCCAGCGCCGACGGGAACGCCGCGGGTCTCTGGGTGGAACTCGACGCGATCCTCGCGGTGGTCATCGGCGGCACGTCCCTCGCCGGCGGCCGGTTCTCCCTGAGCGGGACCATCCTCGGCGCACTCATCATCCAGACCCTCACCACCACGGTGTACGCCATGAACATCTCGCCGCAGACGTCCCTCCTGTTCAAGGCGGTCGTCGTCATCGCTGTCTGCCTCGTCCAGTCGCCGGCGTTCCGCGCCACGCTCAGCCGGCGCCGCAACAGGCCGATGCCCGAGCCGGCGTCGCCGCAGCGGGAGAAGGAGCAGGTGCCGGCATGAGCAGCACCTCGTTGACCACCGGCCGCGCCTGGCGGCCCACCGTTCCCCGCCGCCACGTGCCGGTCCTGGCCACCCTCGCCCTGCTGCTGGTCATGTACGGCATCGGGGTGTCCCAGTACCGGGCGTTCTCCGACATCCAGGTCGTCTTCAACGTCTTCATCGACAACGGGTTCCTGCTCGTCGTCGCGGTCGGCATGACCTTCGTGATCCTCACCGGCGGCATCGACCTGTCGGTCGGCTCGGTGGTCGCGATGACCGCGATGGTGTCGGCCTCCCTGCTCCAGGACGGTCTGCCCGCGGCCCTGGTGCTCGTCATCGCCCTGTTGATCGGCCCGACGCTCGGGCTTCTCATGGGCTGCGCGATTCACTTCTTCGACATCCAGCCGTTCATCGTCACTCTCGCGGGCATGTTCTTCGCCCGCGGTATGTGCACGTTCATCAGCGACGCGTCCATCCCCATCACCGACGGGTTCTGGACGACCATGTCCCAGGAGCGCGTCGGAAACCCGGGCGGGAACTTCGTGTCGATCAGCGTGCTGATCGTGTTCGTGGTGGTCCTGGTCGCCGCGTACGTGCTGGCCTACACCCGCTTCGGCCGCAACGTGTACGCGATCGGCGGCAACTCCCAGTCCGCGCTGCTGATGGGCCTGCCGGTCGGCCGGACGCGAATCGCCGTCTACACGGTCAGCGGGCTGTGCTCGGCCATCGGCGGCATCCTGCTGTCGTTCTACACGCTCTCCGGTGCGCCGCTGATCGCCGTCGGCATGGAACTGGACGTGATCGCGGCCGTCGTCATCGGCGGCACCGTCCTCACCGGTGGGTCAGGCTACGTCTTCGGCACCGTCCTGGGCGTGCTGGTGCTGGGTGTCATCCAGACCCTGATCACCTTCGACGGCAGCCTCAACTCCTGGTGGACCAAGATCGTGATTGGTGGGCTGCTCTTCGCCTTCATCCTTCTCCAGCGCCTCATCGGCATCCGCTTCAAGTGACGGCCCCTACCGCGGAAGGCAACACCATGTCAACGCACCCCCAGCCTGAGGTCTGGTTCCTCACCGGCAGCCAGGGCCTGTACGGCGAGGAAACCCTCCGGCAGGTCGCCGACCAGTCCCGGCAGATCGCCGCGCGGCTCGACGAGTCGCCGGACATCCCCGTCCGGGTGGTCTGGAAGCCGGTCCTGACCTCCAGCACCGACATCCTCGCGGCGTGCCGGGATGCGGCCGTGCAGGGAGCGGTCGGGGTGATCGCCTGGATGCACACCTTCTCCCCGGCGAAGATGTGGATCGCGGGGCTGGACGCGCTGCAGACACCGCTGCTGCACCTGCACACCCAGGCCAACGTCCTGCTGCCGTGGGACGAGATCGACATGGACTTCATGAACCTGAACCAGGCAGCCCACGGCGACCGTGAGTTCGGGTACATCCAGACCCGGCTCGGCGTGGCTCGCAAGACCGTCGCCGGCCACGTCACCGACCCCCGGGTCGTCGGCCGGGTCGGCGCCTGGGTCCGCGCCGCCCTCGGCTGGTCAGCGGTGCGATCGCTGCGGCTCGCCCGGTTCGGCGACAACATGCGCGACGTCGCCGTGACCGACGGCGACAAGGTCGAGGCGGAACTGCGCTTCGGCGTGTCGGTCAACACCTACGGCGTCAACGACCTCGTCGCCGTGGTCGACGCGGTGTCCGAGGCGCAGGTGGACGACCTCATCAAGGAGTACGACGACACCTACCGGGTCGACCCGCACCTGCGTCCCGGCGGCGCCCGGCACGACTCCCTGCGGTACGCCGCGCGCCTGGAGATCGGTCTGCGCACGTTCCTGGACGATGGCGGCTTCCGGGCCTTCACCACCAACTTCGAGGACCTGGGCGGGCTGCGTCAGCTCCCCGGGATCGCCGTGCAGCGCCTGATGGCCGACGGGTACGGATTCGGCGGCGAGGGTGACTGGAAGACCTCCGTCCTGGTCCGGACGCTGAAGGCGATGGCGGTCGGCGTCGACGGTGGGACCTCCTTCATGGAGGACTACACCTACGACCTCACCCCTGGTCAGGAGCTCGTCCTCGGCGCCCACATGCTCGAGGTGTGCCCGAGCATCGCCGCGGGTGTGCCGAACGTGGAGGTCCACCCGCTGAGCATCGGGGGCCGGGAGGACCCGGTCCGGTTGGTGTTCGACGCCGCGCCGGGCCCGGCCGTGGTGCTCGGCATGGCGGACATGGGGGAGCGGTTCCGGCTTGTGGCCAACGTCGTCGATGTCGTGCCGCCGCCGCACCCGCTGCGCCGGCTGCCGGTGGCGCGGGCGGTCTGGCGGCCCCGTCCGCACCTGCCCGGCTCGGCGGAGGCGTGGATCACCGCCGGCGCTCCCCACCACACGGTGCTATCGCAGGCGGTCGGCGTGGAGGAACTGCGTGACCTGGCCGAGATGAGCCGTACCGAACTGGTGGTCATCGACGCCGACACGGACCCGAGCCGTTTCGCCGACGAGCTTCGGTGGAACCAGGCGTACTACCGGCTCGCCCGGGGGTTCTGACCACGGCCGGACCAGCCGGAACCGGTGGCGCTCCCGTCCGCCTCACCGCGGGGAGTGCCACCCGTCCGCGTCCGTACCCTGCCGCGAGTGCGGTGCCGTCGGCGATGCGCCGACGGGCGGGGGACGCCTCGTCGGGCTCCGAGTGCCACGGCTTGACTCCGGTCGTGTTATCGCTCACAGTCGATGCATAGATGGCCGACATCTATGGCTACCGGGTCGACGGTCGTCGACAGGCTGACAGTTGCGCACTCATTGGGCAGAGAAGCGCGTGTTAGCGATCACATCGCGGCGACGTCGCAGGTCCGGGTGATCCGGGTGCCTCGGGATGGCGGCTCAGTGGACCCGTTCCAGTACCTGTCATCGGAGGAGGATCATGGTTGCCATCGGTGGGCTCTTGCGTGCCGTACCGCGTGGGTGGTTGTCGCGGTTGGTCGCTGCGGTTGTGGCGGTGGTGGTGGGTGGTGCCCTGGTGGGTGTCGCGCCGTCGCCTGCGTCGGCGGCGACGGTGGATACCAACGCGTGGTACGTGTTGGTGAATCGCAACAGTGGTAAGGCGTTGGATGTGTACAACCTGGCCACGAACGACGGGGCGCGGATCACGCAGTGGTCGCGTAACGACGGGAACTGGCAGCAGTGGCAGTTCGTGGATTCCGGTGGTGGCTGGTACCGGCTGAAGTCGCGGCATTCCGGCAAGGTGCTGGATGTGTACAACTTCTCCACGGCCAACGGTGCGGGCATTGTGCAGTGGGCGGATCACAACGGGGCGAACCAGCAGTTCCGGTTGGCGGACTCGGCCGGTGGCTATGTGCGGTTGGTCAACCGGAACTCGAACAAGGTGGTGGAGGTGCAGGGCGCCTCGACCGCTGACGGCGCGAATGTGGTGCAGTACGACGACTGGGGCGGGAACAACCAGCAGTGGCAACTCGTCCGCGTCGGCGACACCGGCGACCCCGGCACCCTGCCGTCGTCGATCCGGTGGAGCTCCAGCGGCGTCCTCGCCGGTCCCAAGCCGGACGCGGCCCACCCGGACATCAGGGCGATCAAGGACTACACGGTGGTGCGCCACAACAACGCGTGGCAGGTGTACGCCACCACGGCCAGCCCGTCGCAGGGCTGGAACCTGGTGCACTTCTCCTTCGCGGACTGGCCGCAGGCGAACGCCGCGACGCACACCTACCTTGACACCGCGACCCCGATCGGGCGCGGCTACCGGGCGGCGCCGCACATCTTCTACTTCGCGCCGCACAACCTGTGGTACATGGTCTACCAGACCGGGTTGCCGACTTACTCGACCAGCACCGACCCGAGCAACCCGCGGTCCTGGACGACTCCGCGCAACTTCATGAGCAGCGAGCCGGCGATCGTCACCCAGAACAAGGGCAACGGGGCATGGCTCGACTTCTGGATGATCTGCGACACCGCCAACTGCTACCTCTTCTCCAGCGACGACAACGGCAACATCTACCGGTCGCAGACCACGCTGGCCAACTTCCCGAACGGGTTCGGCAACACGCAGATCGCCCTGCGGGACTCGAACGCGTTCAACCTGTTCGAGGGCACCGCGGTCTACAAGGTGGCGGGCAGCAACCAGTACCTGCTGCTCCAGGAGGCGATCGGCTCCAACGGGCGCCGCTGGTACCGGTCGTTCACGTCCTCGAGCCTCAACGGCTCGTGGACGCCGCACCTGGCCACCGAGTCCAACCCGTTCGCCCACCGCAACAACGTGACGTTCTCCGGAACCACGTGGACGCAGGACTTCAGCCACGGTGAACTGATCCGGTCCGGCAACGATCAGACCGTGCCGATCAACCCCTGCCGGCTGCAGTTCCTTTATCAGGGACAGGACCCGAACGCCGGCGGCGACTACATCGCGCTGCCCTGGCGGATGGGTCTGCTGACGCAGACCAACTCCACCTGCTGACAAGCCGGCGCCCCCGCTCGCGCGGGGGCGCCGGCCCCATTCGACAGACCTGCCGCCTGGCCGGCGGCCGACAATCTGACGGAGGAGGATCATGGTTGCCATCGGTGGGCTCTTGCGTGCCGTACCGCGTGGGTGGTTGTCGCGGTTGGTCGCTGCGGTTGTGGCGGTGGTGGTGGGTGGTGCCCTGGTGGGTGTCGCGCCGTCGCCTGCGTCGGCGGCGACGGTGGATACCAACGCGTGGTACGTGTTGGTGAATCGCAACAGTGGTAAGGCGTTGGATGTGTACAACCTGGCCACGAACGACGGGGCGCGGATCACGCAGTGGTCGCGTAACGACGGGAACTGGCAGCAGTGGCAGTTCGTGGATTCCGGTGGTGGCTACTACCGGCTGAAGTCGCGGCATTCCGGCAAGGTGCTGGATGTGTACAACTTCTCCACGGCCAACGGTGCGGGCATTGTGCAGTGGGCGGATCACAACGGGGCGAACCAGCAGTTCCGGTTGGCGGACTCGGCCGGTGGCTATGTGCGGTTGGTCAACCGGAACTCGAACAAGGTGGTGGAGGTGCAGGGCGCCTCGACCGCTGACGGCGCGAATGTGGTGCAGTACGACGACTGGGGCGGGAACAACCAGCAGTGGCAACTCGTCCGCGTCGGCGACACCGGCAACCCCGGCACGCCAGGGGGCACCTTCACCAACCCGGTGGTCTGGCAGGATTTCGCGGACGTCGACATCATCCGCGTCGGCGACGTCTACTACATGTCCGCCTCCACCATGCACTACTCGCCGGGCGCGCCGGTTCTGCGCTCCTGGGACCTGGTGAACTGGGAGGTCGCCGGGCACTCGGTGCCCCGGCTGGACTTCGGGTCGAAGTACGACATGGCCAACGGCAGCCACGCGTACGTCGACGGCATCTGGGCGTCGACGCTGAACTACCGGCCGAGCAACCGGACCTTCTACTGGGCCGGCTGCATCGACTTCGCCCAGACGCACATCTACACCGCCTCGGCCGTCGACGGCACCTGGAGCCGGCACGCCACCATCCCCAACTGCTACTACGACGCGGGGATGCTGATCGATGACAACGACACCATGTACGTCGCGTACGGCAATGGAACCATCAGCGTCGCCCAGCTGTCCGCCGACGGGCGTACGCAGATACGGGCCCAGCAGGTCTACCAGACGCCGTCGAGCATCGGCACCCTGGAGGGGGCCCGGTTCTACAAGCGCAACGGCGCCTACTACATCTGGCTCACCCGGCCGGCCAACGGTCAGTACGTGCTCAAGTCCACCAACGGCCCGTTCGGCCCGTACGAGCAGCGGCAGGTGCTGCTCGACATGCCCGGTCCGATCGCCGGCGGCGGCGTGCCGCACCAGGGCGGCCTGGTGCAGACCCAGAACGGCGCCTGGTACTACATGGCCTTCACCGACGCGTACCCGGGCGGCCGGATGCCCACGCTGGCGCCGATCACCTGGACCGCCGACGGCTGGCCGCAGGTGCAGACCGTCAACGGCTCATGGGGCGTCAACTACCCCAACCCGCTGCCGTTGCGTCCGGTCAAGCCGCTCACCGGCACCGACACCTTCGGCGGCACCACCCTCGGCGTCCAGTACGAATGGAACCACAACCCGGACAACAGCCGGTGGTCGGTGAACAACGGCCTGCGCCTGCAGGCTGCGTCGGTGACCACCGACCTCTACCGGGCCCGCAACACGCTGACCCACCCGATTCAGGGTCCGACCTCGACCGGAACCATCGAGTTGGACTACTCCGAGATGCGCGACGGCGACCGGGCCGGGCTCGCGATGCTGCGCGACACGTCCGCGTGGATCGGCGTCAGACGGGACAACGGCGTCACACGCGTGGTCATGACCAATGGCCTGACCATGGGCACCGACAACTGGAACACCACCGGCACCGGGACCGAGATCGCCAGCGCCCCGGTGTCCGGCGGGCGGATCTGGTTGCGGGCCAACGCCGACATCCGGCCCGGCTCGGGCCGGCAGGCGCGGTTCTCGTACAGCACCGACGGGGTCACCTTCGTTCCGCTGGGCAACGCGCTGACCCTCAACAACGCCTGGCAGTTCTTCATGGGATATCGGTTCGGCATTTTCAATTACGCCACCCAGTCCGTAGGCGGTGCGGTGACGGTGCGCCGGTTCTCCCTGACAACGCCCTGACGTCGATCGTGATTGATTGCCCTCTGTCCCGCTGATGGGCTGGGAAATGGCCCGGGGTGGGGTCGCGAGAACCACGGCCCCACCCCGGGCACGCGTACCCGTCGAGGTTCTGTTGTCTCCTCCAGCACCGCTGGACAAGGGGCCTTTCGCAACTCCGGGTGCGAAGGGAAGAAGGACGCCCGCCAATTTTGTCGGTATCTCGATGAAAGACTCGATCGGTGACTATGGCCACGCCGTGGCCGCCAGGACAACTGGCGTAGACTGTCGGCGATCCGTGGGCCACTCGAAACACGTCGTGGCCTGCGTGAGGGATTCGTACCACCCGCCGGTTCAGTCGACATCGACCGGACGCGGTCGCCGCGGGCAGGCAGGAGAGTGAGGTGGCCGTGCGCAGTCCTGCGATGACGGACGTGGCTCGCCTCGCCGGCGTGTCCCACCAGACGGTGTCCCGGGTGCTGAACGGGCATCCGAACGTGCGGGAGCAGACCCGGCTCCGGGTGCAGGCGGCGATCACCGAACTCGGCTACCGGCCCAATCGGGCGGCCCGCGCGCTGGTGACCGGCCGTTCCCAGGTGATCGGCGTCGTCGCGCAGAACACCACCCTCTACGGCCCGGCGTCTCTGCTGGCCGCCCTCGAACAGGCGGCTGCCGAGGCGGGTTTCGCCGTCAGCGTCGGCAGCGTGCGCGACCTGGACCACCGCTCGATCTCGGCGGCGGTGGAGCGGCACCTGGCGCACCGGGTCGCCGGCATCGTGGTGATCGCGCCGGTCGAGTCGGCCGGCGAGGCCCTCGAGCGGCTACCCAAGGACGTTCCGCTGGTCACGGTCGACGGCGATCCGCACCGGCCGGTGCCGCTGGTGACCGTGGACCAGGTGGCCGGCGCCCGGGCCGCCACCGCGCACCTGCTCGAGGCCGGGCACCGGACGGTGTGGCACGTGTCCGGGCCACCGGACTGGTTCGACAGTGCCGGCCGGATCGAGGGGTGGCGGGAGGCGTTGCAGGCGGCGGGAGCGGAGGTGCCGCCGCTGGTGCCGGCGGACTGGTCCGCCGCGGCCGGCTACCGGTGCGGGCAGATGCTGGCCCGGATGCCGGAGGTCACCGCGGTCTTCACCGCCAACGACCACCTGGCCCTCGGTGTGCTGCGTGCCCTGCACGAGCACGGCCGCCGGGTGCCGGACGACATCAGCGTGGTGGGCTTCGACGATGTGCCGGAGGCCGCCTACTTCATCCCGCCGCTGACCACGATCCGGCCGGACTTCGCCGCCGTCGCTCAGGCGAGCCTGGAGATGCTGCTGACGCAGATCGAGTCGGCCACCGGCGGCGCGCTGCGGCGGACCATCGCGCCGACCCTGGTCGCCCGCCGCAGCGTCGGGGCTCCCTCGCACGGTTGAGGTGGCGGGATGCTGGACCTTCCGCCGGTGCGTGGTCCGCTGCCTGCTTTTTCATCCCTCTCCTTCGCCCCGCAGACGAGCAGGTGACCGAGGCGCCCTCGGTCACCTGCCCGCCTCGTAGTGGTGGAATCAGACCGCTGCGTGCAGCGTCTGCCACGCGCCGTACCCGCCGAGCAGGTCGGAGACGTCCGCCCGACCGGCGTTGCGGAGCAGGCTGGCCGCAACGGAGGAGCGGTAGCCGCCGGCGCAGTGCACCACGACCGGCCGGTCGGTCGGCACCTCGTCGACCCGTCGGGTCAGCTCGGCCAGCGGGATGTGCAGCGAGCCGTCGACGGCACCCTGCTCCCGCTCACCGGCGTTGCGCACGTCCAGCACCACAGGCGCCTCGGGCCCGTCCAGCGCCCCGCGCAGTTCCGTGGCGGTCACCCGGCTGGCCCGGGTCATGTCGGCGGCCATCTCCAGGAAGGCCCCCTCGGGCTCCCGCAGGTACCCGATCACCTGGTCGAAGCCGATCCGGGCGAGGCGTACGACGATCTCCTCTTCCCGGTCCTGTGGGGCGACCACGAGCACCTTCCGGTCCGGGGCGACCACGCTGCCGGCGGTCTCGGCGAACCGGCCGTCGGCCGGGATGTTGATCGCACCCCGCACGTGACCCGCGGCGAACTCCTGTGGGTCGCGGGCGTCGATCACCACCGCGCCCTCGGCCCGGGCCTGGGCGAATTCGGCGGCGCCCAGCGGACGGGAGGCCTTGCTGTGGTCGAACAGCTCCCGCGCCTTGCGGTTGAGCACGGCGTCGAAGGCGAAGTAGCCGGGCGCCGACGGCTGGCCGCCGGTGACCAGGGCGACGAACTGCTCCTCGCTCATCGGGGCGCAGGCGTAGTTGGTGCGGCGCTGCTCGCCGATGGTGGACTGCCGCTCGGTGGACAGGTTCTTGCCGCAGGCCGAGCCCGCGCCGTGGGCCGGGAAGACCCGCACCTCGTCCGGCAGCCCCATGAGCTTGCGCTGCACGCTGTCGTAAAGCATGCTGCCCAGCTCGCCGGCGGTCACACCGAGGGAGGCGAGCAGGTCGGGGCGGCCGACGTCACCGATGAACAGCGCGTCGCCGGTCATCACCCCGTACGGCACCGCGTCGTCGGCGCGCTCGTAGACCAGGACACTGACGGACTCCGGCGTATGGCCCGGGGTCTCCATGATCTCCAGGGTCACATCGCCAAGGCTGATCCGCTCCCCGTCGCGCAGCTTGCGGCTCGGGTACTCGGTCTCGGCCCGGTGCCCGTAGCCGATCCACGCCCCGGTCGCCGCGGCCACCTCCAGGTGGCCGGCGAGGAAGTCGGCGTGGAAGTGGGTGTTGATCACCCCTTCGATCGTCAGGCCGTGCGCCCGCGCGTCGGTCAGGTACTCGTCGATGTCCCGGCGCGGGTCGACGAGCACCGCCCGACCGGTGGTCTCGTCACCGATGAGGTACGAGGCCTGGGACAGGCAGTCCAGGTAGTACTGGGTGAACAACATGGTGCTGAACTCCTTCGTAGTGATGACCGGCGATGTAAATACGATAGCGCATACCCCGGGGGGTATGCCGAGGGCCCAAGGTTCCGCCCTTCCGGGACCTCGGCCTGCGGGCCGGGTGGTCAGATCAACCGGCCCGGCCGGCCGCCCTTCGCCCGCAGCGGCAACCCGGCGTCGACCCAGGCCCGCATGCCGCCGGCCAGGTTGTGGACCTGGCCGTGGTCCCGGGCGAGCAGCGCGGCCGCCTGCCGGGAACGTGCTCCGGAGCGGCACACGGTGACGACCGGCCGGTCGGCCGGGATGTCCCTGAGTCGCTCGGCCAACTGGCCGAGCGGGATGTGCCGGGCCCGTGGTGCGTGCCCAGCCCGCCACTCCGCCGGCTCCCGGACGTCCAGCAGCACCCCACCGCTGGCCATCAGGTCAGCCGCCTGCTCGGGTCCCACGGACGTGTAGGACTTTCCGAAGACCTTTTTCAGGATCCCGCCGAGTTTCATGCGTCCAGCCCCGCCACGACGGGACGACCGCTGCGGACCCATCCGCCGGTGCCGCCGCTGACCGAGCGGGCGTCGATGCCGGCGCGGGCCAGGAACTGCGCGGCGGTGAGGCTGCGGTTGCCGCTGGCGCAGATGACGTAGACGGGTCGGCTACGGGGAAGATCCCTCACCGCGGTGGGCAGTTGGGCCAGCGGCACCAGGCGTGCGCCGGCCACGTGGCCCTCGACGTACTCGAACGGCTCCCGGACATCGACCACCGTAGCGCCATCGGCGTGCGCGGCGGCGAAGTCCGTCAGGTTCACCTCTCGCATTTTCTTCTCCTCGGACGTCCATACCCCGGGGGGTACCAGCGACCAGCGTAACCCGGTCAGGTCGCCTCGCATTCCGTCCACCCGGTTAGGCGGGTGTGAGCAGGGTTGCCGGGAAGATATACCCCCGCGGGTATGTTGTTGCCACCGTAGAACGCCGTCGACACACGGAGGGTGGAACATGGCGAGCGTGGCGCTGACTGCAGCCAACTTCGAGGAGACCGTCACCCGGGACGGCATCGTCCTGGTCGACTTCTGGGCCAGTTGGTGCGGCCCCTGCCGCAGCTTCGCGCCGGTCTTCGAGAAGGCCAGCGAGAAGCACGCCGACATCGTGTTCGGCAAGGTCGACACCGAGGCGGAGCAGAACCTCGCTGCGGCCGCCCAGATCCGGTCCATCCCGACGCTGATGGCCTTCCGCGACGGCATCCTGGTCTTCGCCCAGCCCGGCGCGCTGCCGGCCGCCGCGCTGGAGCAGGTTGTCCAGGCCGTTCGCGACCTGGACATGGACGAGGTGCGGGCGAAGGTGGCCGAAAGCACGGCCGGCCGCTGACGCTACGGCGCAGGGGTGCGGGCACATCCCGCACCCCTGCCGCGCGTCAGGCCGACAGGGCGTCAAGCGCGGCCCGCAGCCGAGCGGCGGCCTCGTCGGCCACCCCTCGCAGCTCGGGCGCGTCGCTGAGCTGCACCATCACCTGTGGGTCCATGGCCTGCACCACCGTGCTGTCCGCCCCCTCGGCGCGGACCACCACGTTGCACGGCAGGAGCAGGCCGATGGCCGGGTCCGCCTGCATGGCGCGGTGCGCCAGGGGCGGGTTGCAGGCACCGAGGATGACGTAGTCCTCGACGTCGGCACCCAGCTTCTCGCGGAGCGTCGACTGCATGTCGATCTCGGTCAGCACCCCGAAGCCCTGGTCCTTCAGTGCCGCCCGGACGCGCTCGACGGTCGGGCCGAACCCGGTGGACAGGCGGACGGTCATCGCGTAGCTCATGCGTTTGCTCCCCTCAGTTGACATGATGCCGACCCCGACGGGTCGGCTCCGGCTGTTTGGAGATGCCCGCTCAGGCCAATCCGCGGAGCATCCCGTGCCAGTACATCGCCGGCAGCCCGTACCGCTTGAGCAGCCACATGTCGTAGCGCGGCTTCATCGTGTCGATCAACGGGAAGCTCGGCTTCGGCTTGAGCTCGTAGTCGAACTCGGCCAGCAGCATGCGGTTGTGTGCCGTCACCAGTGGGCAGGACGTGTAGCCGTCGTAGCGGGCCGGCAACGGCTCACCCCGGCGGGCCGCGAGCAGGTTGGTCGCCACGACCGGCGCCTGCTTGCGGATGGCCGCCCCGGTCTTGGAGGTGGGCAGGTTGGCCACGTCCCCGAGCGCGAACACATCGGGCCAGCCGGTGCTCTGCAGGGTGTACTGGTCGACCGCCAGGTAGCCGAACGGGCTGGCCGGATCGGCCAGTGGGCCGCCCTTGAGCCAGTCCGGCGCGCTCTGCGGCGGCACCGCGTGCAGCAGCTCGTAGTCGATCGTCTCCTTGGTGCCTGAGGCGTTGTCCAGGATCACTGCCCGCCGGCCCTCGCCGTCCACCCCGACGAGCTGGGAGTCGTAGCGCACCTCGATGCCGTAGTTCGCGGCGATTCCGGTGAGGACCTTCGCCCAGTCCGGCTGGCTGAAGATCGCCGGCGTGGGCAGCACCAGGATTGTCCGGATGCCGTCCAGCAGGCCCTGCCGCCGCCACCAGTCGGCCGCCAGGTAGGCGATCTTCTGTGGGGCGCCGCCGCACTTGATCGGTCCGGCCGGCATGGTGAAGATCGCCGTGCCGCCGCGTACGGCCCGGATGAAGTCCCAGGTGAGCGGGGCCAGGTCGGGTCGGTAGTTGCTGGACACCCCGCGTTGGCCCACCGACTCGGCCAGGCCGGGTACCGCGTCGAAGTCGAGCTGGAGCCCTGGCGCCATGACGAGCAGGTCGTATGCCACGGTCTCGCCGCCGGCGAGCGAGACGGTGCGATTGTCCGGGTCGACCCCGGTTGCCCGGTCCCGGATCCAGGTCACCCCCTTCGGGATGAGCTTTCGTTCCGGCCTTACCGTTTCCGCCGCGGTGGCCAGTCCGCCGCCCACGAGCGTCCAGAGCGGCTGGTAGTAGTGCTGCTCGGCGGGCTCGATCAGAGCGATGTCGTGAACGTTCCCCCGGCGCAGCCGCGCCGCGACGCTGATCCCCGCCGTGCCACCGCCGACGATGACCACCTGGTGGTGCCGTACCGAAGCCATGGAACCTCCTGGGGTGAGAAGGGCGGTCGCCGGGGTGCGTCCTCCGGATGGGCCGGGGAATGGCCGGGCGACCCTTGCGGTTGAGGATACCCGTGGGGGTATCCAGTGGCGAGGCTGTACCCCCTGGGGTATCTTTTGACGCGGGAGGTAGTGCGGTGAAGCTTCGGCCTGACATGACCAGCGAGGCGCTGACCCGGCTCAAGCGGGCACGGGGGCAGCTCAACGCGGTCATCGAGATGATGGAGAGCGGGCAGGACTGCCGTGAGGCGCTGACCCAGCTGGCTGCGGTGTCGAAGGCGATCGACCGCGCGGGCTACAAGATCATCGCCTCGGGGATGCGGCACTGCAACGCCGCTCGGGACAGGGGCGAGGCGCCGGAGATGACCGAAGAGGAGCTGGAGAAGCTCTTCCTCGCTCTGGCCTGAACGGCAGATGACTACCCGCAGGCAGCCGTGACCACGGCCTAGGCGGGTAGTCATCTCGCGTCCGAGTCGACGCGGAAGTCTGCCTCCTGCATACCCCCCCGGGTATATAGAGAATTGCGAAGGGAGAACGGCAATGGCAGTAGAGGTGTCCGTCATCGCGACGTCCTCGCTCGGCGACCGCAGCTACCTGGCCTCCGACGGCCGGGTGGCGATCGTGGTCGACCCGCAGCGCGACATCGACCGGGTCCTGTATCTCGCCGGCAAGAAGGGGGTGCGGATCACCCATGTGGTGGAGACGCACATCCACAACGACTACGTCTCCGGTGGCCTGGAGCTCGCCCGGGTGACCGGCGCGCACTACCTGGTCGCCGCCGACGAGGTCGGCTTCGACCGCATGCCGGTCACCGACGGCGACGTGGTGCCCGTCTCGGGCGCCCTGCGCCTGCGGGTCATCGCGACCCCGGGTCACACCTTCCACCACCTGTCGTACGTCCTCGACGAGGCGACCGACGGCGACTGGCAGCCGGCGGGCGTCTTCACCGGTGGGTCGCTGCTGTTCGGCACGACCGGCCGGACGGATCTGCTCGGCAAGGAGCACGCCCACGAACTGGCCCACCACCAGTACGCCTCGGCGCGGCGGCTGGCCGACCTGCTGCCCGACGGCGCCCAGGTATGGCCGACACACGGCTTCGGTAGCTTCTGCTCGGCCAGTCAGGCCGACGCCCCCGACTCGACCATCGGGCGGGAGAAGCAGGCGAACCCGGTGCTGCGGCTCGCGGCGGACAGCTTCGTCACCCAGACCCTCGCCGGTCTCGACGCCTACCCGGCGTACTACGCCCACATGGGCGTGGCGAACGCCGCTGGTCCGGCCCCGGTCGACCTCACCCCGGTGACCCGCGCCGACGCAGCCGAACTGCGCGAGCGGATGGAAGACGGGCAGTGGGTGGTGGACCTGCGACACCGCAAGGCGTACGCCGCCTCGCACCTGGCCGGCACGGTCAGCCTCGGGCTGGACGGCCCGATGTCGACCTGGCTCGGCTGGCTGATCGACCGGGGCGTACCGATCACCCTGCTCGCCGAGACGCCCGAGCAGGTCGCCGACGCCCAGCGGGAACTCGTCCGCATCGGCATCGACCGCCCGGCCGCCCAGGCCACCGGCCAGCCGGAGCAGTGGGTGAGCAGGCCCGAGGAGCTGCGGGAGCAGCGGATGGCCGACTTCCCGGCGCTGGCGGCGGCTCGTGCCGGCAACACCCCGGCGGGCCTGCCGGCCCCGGACGTCGTCCTCGACGTGCGGATGACCAACGAGTGGCGCAACGGCCACATCGAGGGCGCGGTGCACGTGCCGCTGCCCGACCTGCCCCAGCGGCTCGCCGACGTACCGGCCGGCGCTGTCTGGGTGCACTGCGGCTCCGGCTACCGGGCCACCGCGGCAGCCTCCCTGCTGGCCAACGCCGGCCGCGAGGTCGTCGTCATCGACGACAGGTTCGACCAGGCCGAGGCGGCCGGCGTCGCCATGGCCGACAACAGCTGACCCGTACCCCCGGAACGGCCGGCGCGATTCGGCGCTGGCCGGCATCCCACCCTGCCGTTGATCGCGACGGTGTGACCTGAATGAGGAGAAATGACCACCTCCGAGACCACCCGCCCCGCCACCCTGGACGCCACCAGCCTGCGTGAGCTGATTGACTCCGGTCGGGCTCCCCGTCTGCTGGACGTGCGTACCCCGGCCGAGTTCGAGACCGTGCACATCCCCGGGGCCTACAACGTCCCGCTGGACCTGCTCAAGGAACACCGCGAGGAACTGCGCAACCACCTCGACGAGGACGTGGTTCTGATCTGCCGCTCCGGCGCCCGCGCCACCCAGGCCGAGCAGGCCCTCGCCGAGATCGGCCTGCCGAACCTCAAGGTCCTCAACGGAGGAATGCTCGCCTGGCAGGCCACCAAGGCCCCGATCAAGCAGGGGAAGCAGCGCTGGGACCTGGAGCGCCAGGTCCGCCTCGTCGCCGGCTCCATCGTGTTGGCCAGCGTCCTGGGCTCGGTGTTCGTCCCCGGCTTGACGTGGGTCGCCGGCTTCATCGGCGCCGGCCTCACCTTCGCCGCGGTGACCAACACCTGCGCCATGGGCATGATGCTCGGCAAGCTGCCCTACAACCGCGGCGCCAGCTGCGACCTGGAGAGCATCGTCGGCCAGCTGCGCGGTGCAGGGAGCCGGGCATGAGTGGGAGTCTGCTGCTGATCGTCGGGCTGGCCGTGCTGATCGGGATCAGCCTCGGCCTCCTCGGCGGCGGTGGCTCCATCCTCGCCGTACCGCTGCTGGTCTACGTTGCCGACCTGCCCGCGAAGGAGGCCATCGCCACCTCACTGCTCGTCGTCGGCGTCACCAGCGCGGTCGGCGTCCTCCCGCACGCCCGGGCCCACCGGGTGCGCTGGCGTACCGGCCTGATCTTCGGCCTGGCCGGCATGACGGGCGCCTACGGTGGCGGCCGACTGGCCGAGTTCATCCCGGCGGCATATCTGCTCACCGGCTTCGCGATCATGATGCTGGCCACCGCGATCGCAATGATCCGCGGCCGGCGCTCCGCCGAGGGCAAGCCCGTGCCACACGAGCTGCCGGTGTTCCGGGTGATCATCGACGGCATCGTCGTCGGGCTGGTCACCGGCCTGGTCGGCGCTGGCGGCGGCTTCCTGGTGGTGCCCGCCCTGGCCCTGCTCGGCGGCCTGCCGATGCCCGTCGCGGTCGGCACCTCGCTGGTGGTCATCGCGATGAAGTCCATCGCCGGTCTGGCCGGTTATCTGTCGAGCGTCAGCATCGACTGGGGGCTCGCCGCTGCCGTCACCGCCGCCGCCATCGTCGGCAGCTTCCTCGGCGGCCGGCTCGCCGGGAAGATCCCGGCCGACGTGCTGCGCAAGTCGTTCGGCTGGTTCGTGGTGGTGATGGGTGTCTTCGTGCTCGGCCAGCAGTTGCCCGCGGAACTGCGGAGCAACCCGCTGCTCTGGGCGGGCGTAAGCGTTGCCGCTGCGGCCGCGGTGGCGGTGGCCGTGTCGCTCGGCCGGCGGAAGCCCGGGGCGCACGGCGAGTCGGCCGTTCGGGAGCCGGCCGAGTCCGCGTCCCGTCGCTGAGCTCCTGGCTCACGAGGGGCGCCCGGTAGATCCGGGTGCCCCTCGCCCGCTTTACTAGCCAGCCTAGTACTAGGGTCTCTAGTACTAGGCTGCATAGTAGATGCGCACAACAGTTGGAGGACGTATGCAACGCCCGACGAAGCCGACGCCCACAAACGCCAGGCGTACACCCCCGATCCGTCGGACGGCTGGCTGGCTGGGCCCGGTTGTGGTTATCGCGATCGTCGCGATCCTGGCGATCCTCGCCCGGCCGGCCGACGAGCCGGCGGAGCCAGCCACCGGTGCCGCCGCCGGCGGATCGGCCGGTGGCCAGACGGAGAACCCCTTCGCCGGCCTTGCCCGGCGCGCGCCCAACGACCCTCTCGCGCTCGGTAAGCCCGACGCGCCCGTCGTGATCCTCGAGTACGCCGACTTCCAGTGCCCCTTCTGCGGACGGCACGCCCGCGAGACCGAGCCGAAGCTGATCAAGGAATACGTCGACAAGGGCCTGGTCCGCATCGAATGGCGCGACCTGCCCTACCTCGGTGCCGAGTCCAACGACGCGGCCGCCGCGGGGCGCGCCGCCGCCGCCCAGGGGAAGTTCTGGGAGTTCCACAACGCCGTGTACGCCAAGGAGCGCCGGGTGAACAGCGGTTCCCTGAGCGAGGACGCCCTGCGCGACATCGCCAGGAGCATCGGGCTGGATCTCGACCGGTTCGACACCGACCGCACCTCCGCCGCCACCCGCACCGCCGTCCTGCGCGACCAGCAGGAGGCGACCTCGATGGGCATCACCGGCACCCCGGCGTTCATCGTCGGAGACACCCCGATTGTCGGCGCCCAGCCGTACGAGGCTTTCCAGCAGGCCATCGACAGGCAGGTGGGTGCCGAATGAGCGACATCGGCTACCTCGCCGCCCTGCTCGGAGGAGTGCTCGCGCTGCTCAGCCCATGCAGCGCCATGCTGCTGCCGGCCTTCTTCGCGTACGCCTTCCAGCACCCGCGGCAGTTGCTCGCCCGCACCGGCATCTTCTACCTGGGCCTGGCCGCCGTGCTGGTGCCGCTCGGCGCCGGATCCTCGGTCGTCGCCGGAGTCTTCTTCCAGCACCGGGAGACCCTGATCCTGGTCGCCGGATGGTCGATCATCGCGCTGGGCGCCATGCAGCTGCTCGGCAAGGGGTTCACCTTCGGGCCTGCGCAGCGGTTGATGGGACGGATCACCGGCGACGGTCCGCTGTCGGTGCTCGCCCTCGGCGCGGTCTACGGGCTCGCCGGCTTCTGTTCCGGGCCGATCCTGGGCGGCATCCTGACGGTCGCCGCAACCTCCGAGCAGCCCGCGACGGGCGGTGCTCTGCTGGCCGTCTACGCCCTGGGCATGACGGCACCCCTGCTGCTGCTCGCCCTCGTCTGGGACCGGTGGCGCATCGGCGAGCGTCGGTGGCTGCGGGGCCGGCAGTTCTCCCTCGGCCGGCTGCACCTGCACACCACGTCGACCGTGTCGGGTCTGCTCTTCGTCGCCCTGGGCGTACTCTTCCTGCTCTTCGACGGCACGGCGGGCCTCGCCGGCGGCTTCGGCCTGACCGACATCGAAGGCGCCGCGCAGGAGTGGGTAACCGGAACACTCGGCGACGTGCCGGACGAACTGGTCCTTCTCGTCGCGGGGTTGGCGGCGATCACCGTCCTGATGCTGCGCCGGCGTCGTGCCGCCGCGACTGCGGAAACCGCCGCCACCCCGGAGACCGCCGAGGAAACCGCTGCCGCCCGGCTTCCGGCCGCGACCGACATGGCCGGGGTGAACCTCGCGCCCGAGCCGTGGGCGTGGCCGGCTCGACGGTGGATTGCGGTGGTCGCCGGCGCCGTGGCGACCACGGTGGTGATCGGGGTTCCCACCGACCTGATCGACACCCCCTACTTCAGCCGTGACATGGCCGTCACCTGGTGGGCGTGGCCGGTGCTGGTGGTGACCGCGGTCCTGTCAGGGCTGCTCCTGGCGACCTACGTCGCGCCGGTCGCCGGAACCGGCGACAAGGCGACCGGTCGCAGAGAGTCGCGGACCGGCGTGACCGGGGCGACCCTGTCCCTGTTCGCCGTCGGCTGCCCCGTCTGCAACAAGATCGTCCTCATCGCGCTCGGCTACAGCGGCGCGATGAGCTGGTTCGCCCCGGCGCAGCCCGTACTCGCCGCGGCCTCGATCGTCCTGCTCGCCTGGACGCTCCGGCGTCGGCTCGCCGGTGAACGGGCCTGCCCGGCTCCGGTGGCGTCGGATCCGGTCGCCGCCGACGGTAGGGTCGTCCGGTGAGCCGATCCGGAAGGAAGGACCCCGGCAACGACCGTCCGCTGGGTCCGCTGGAATCCGCGGTGATGAACGCGTTGTGGGAAGCTCCTGGGCCGCTCACGGTGCGGCAGATGGTCGACGCGATGGCGGACCGCGGCCTCGCCTACACCACGGTGATGACGGTCCTGGACAACCTGCATCGCAAAGGCTGGGCGGAGCGCGACCTTGCCGGCCGCGCGTACCGCTACCGCCCGAAGGCCAGCCGGGAGGAACACGTTGGCCAGCTCATGGCCGAGGCGCTCTCCTCGGCCGCCGACCAGCATGCCGCACTGGCCCGGTTCGTCGACACCATGACTCCCGAGGAGGCTGCCGCCCTGCGCGAGCTGCTCGACCAGCGCGGAACGCCGAACCCGTGACCAGTCTGGTACTGCTGGCCTGGGCGGCCGCGGTGGCGGTCCTCGCCCGTCCGGCCCTGACCGGGCGATGGACGACCTCCCTGCCGCGGCTCACTGTCGGACTCTGGCTCGGCGCGGAGCTCTCCGTCAGCGTCGCCGTCCTCACCGCCGGGCTGCTGGTCGCCGTACCGCCCGCTGCCCTCGCCGCCGGCCTGGAAGGCGTCGTCGTCGCGTGCACGCGGGCCCTGGCGGGCCTCGGTGCCCCGAACGAGACGCTCGCCGTGATCGGACTGCTCGCCACCGCGGTTCTCGCCGCCCGCCTTCTGATCAGTCTCATCGTGACGTTCACCTCCGCCCGCCGCTGGCGCCGCCGCCACCTCGCCGCACTGCTGCCCCTCGGCCGACCGGGCGCCAACGGTTGGACGGTCGTGGACCACGCCACGGCCGCGGTCTACTGCCTGCCCGGCCGCCCGGGCCAGGTCGTCGTCACCAGCGCCGCGATCGACGCACTCACCGCCGACGAGCTCGCAGCCGTACTGCGGCACGAGCGGGCGCACCTCAGAGGCCGACACCACCTCCTCGTCGCCCTCGCCGTCGCGTTCCACCGCGCTCTGCCGGGACTGCCGATGGCCGACGCGGCCGAGACGGAGATCAGACGGCTGGTGGAGCACCTGGCCGACGACCGGGCGAGCGAGCGCCACGGAAGGCATGCTGTCGCCACCGCCATCGTCCAGCTCGCCGACCGCGCTCCCCGGCACGCTCTGGGTGCGGGGACGGGGACGGGGACGGCGGCGGTGGAGCGGGTACGCCGGATGCTCGCCCCGCCGGCCCGACCCCGGATCCTCCATCGCCTCGTCGCCGCCAGCGCGATCGGACTGCTCCTGACCGGACCGCCGGCCGTGGCGGTCGCCTCCGCCGGCCTGGCCCTCCAGGACGCCACCTGTCCGACCAACTCGCCACCCCCGGCCGAGAGTCCCGCCCACCTGGCAGGCAGCTGACGGCCTCGGCCCCGTCCGCCGCCGACTTCGGCAAGGATGAGGCTGCGCCGGGAAACGATCCTTCGCACCTCGAAAGGAGCACGACGATGGACAGCAATGCCTGGGACGAGCGGTACGCGAGCGCCCCGGAACTCGTGTGGACCGCCGAACCCAACCGCTTCGTCGTGGAAGAGGTCGCCGGTCTGTCCCCCGGCAGGGCGATCGACCTCGCCGCCGGTGAGGGACGCAACGCGGTGTGGCTGGCACAGCAGGGCTGGGAGGTCACCGCAGTCGACTTCTCCGCGGTAGCCATCGAGCGGGGCCGGGAGCTGGCCCGCCAGCGAGACGTCAGCGTCGACTGGCAGGTGGCCGACGTCACCGAGTACAAGCCGCCCGCCGACGGCTTCAACCTGGTGCTGATCGCGTACCTGCACCTGCCTGCCGCCGAGATCGCCGCCGTGCTGGCCAACGCCCGCTCCGCGGTACGTGCCGACGGGCGGGTCCTCGTGGTCGGCCACGACCTCGAAAACCTCTCCGGCGGCACGGGTGGCCCGCAGGACCCCGCTATCCTGCTCACCCCCGAGGCGGTGGTGAAAGAGCTGCCGGGGCTGCGGATCCGCCGGGCTGAGACTGCTCGCCGGCCCGTGACGGTGGAGGGCCGAGCTGTGGACGCCCTGGACACGGTCGTGGTCGCCGAACGTTCCTGACCATTCCGGCGTGCACGACCGCGGAACCGCGAACATGTCCGTCGGTGTCCGGGATCATTCCTCGATGAGACCGAGCGACCGGCCGGAGGCGCTGTAGTCGGTGTAAATGAGCGTGGCTGGCAGCCGGCGCATCGCCGGTTCCGCCCATTTCGCACTCTCCATTCCCTGTGGCGCCGCACTGTCAGTCGGGGCGCTCGGGGGACAGCCCCCGGTGTGCTCGCGGCTATCGCCCGGTGCGCCGGTCCACCACCCCAGGAACCGGCGTGCTGTGCGGGAAGGCGTCATCGAGCAGGGCGACTCCGACCTGCGGGTGGGCGCGGTCGAGCAGGCCGGACCGGGACTCCCGCTTGTCGGTCCGATCTACGCCCATCGCCTGGTTGCGGTGCTCTTCGAGGGCGGGGTCGCACTGACCGTCTCGGTTGAAGGACCACATCAGCATCGGGTCGCCCAGCGGCAGAGTGTCACCGGGGCCGGTGTCGAGGCGGCCGGTGTGCCAGGTGTGCCAGGTCTTGCCGTAGCTGTTCATCAGCATTGCCATCAGCGCCCGCTCGGCCGGCGCCGGTAGCCCTGGCGCTATGAGTGAGCCGCCGAGCACCTCGTAGTTGTGCGGGTGCCAGTAGGGGCGTTCCGCCTCGGGCAGGGTGTCGTAGAGGCGTTCGGAGACGATGTACTCGACGCCGATGAGGTTCGCCTCGGCGGTGTTGCCGTCGAACAGCACGCACTGCAGGAAGTCGTCGTTGACCTGGCGGCAGTAATGGTGCGCCTCCATCTGCATGGACGGCTCGTCCTTGGCTGGGTGGAACCCGACGACGTAGGCGTCGAATCCCTTCAACGGCGCGGTGTCCTGCAAGGCCTTGGACCCGAGCGACAGGCCCTGGTGCCAGAGGGTCGTCGACTCACCGGGGGGCTGTACCGGGCTGGGTCGTCGATCCATGGTTGCTCCCTCACTCGTCGTCCCGTCACTGTTCGCCATCGGTCTCATTCTCGGCACCGGCAGGGCCGCGCGGACGATTTCTCCTCCGGATAGCCGGTCGGACGGACAGGGCAGCATTCTGGTATCGCTGTTGCCTGGGCTTCCCCTGCAACCCTGACAGGCAACATGTAGCCCTCGAGAGTGGGGAGCAACCTGCAGATCGGGTCACGCTGTCAGCGAGGGATTCGGGTCCGAGGAACTGCTTCGTCAGGCCAGGCGGCCGCGACGGGCCCGGGCTCGGGCGATCGTTCGGTCCAGGTGCCCAGGACGAAGGGGCGGGAGCGTCCCTGCGCCCGCATCGACGCGCTGCCGACCAGCGCCTCGCTCCCGTCAGACGCAGGGGTCACGATCGGTACCGGTCGGCGGCGTCGATGATCGCGCCGGCCACGGCCGTGGACGCCTGGGGGCGGCCGTGTCGACGGGCGGCGTCGGCCAGCTCCCGGCGTCGCTCCGGGCGGTCGAGCAGCGCCATGATCTCCTGGTAGAGGCGGTCGGCGGACGCGTCTGAGCCGGCGAGCATGCGGGAGGCGCCGGCGTCGGCGAGGTGCCGGGCGGTCCGCCGCTGTTCGTCACCCCCCGTGGGGATGAGCGGGATGAAGACGCATGCCTTGCCCAGGGCGGTGAGTTCGGCGACGGTACCGGCGCCGCTGCGCGCGACGACGATGTCCGCGGCGCTCAGGACGTCGGGCAGCTCGCCGTGGACGTAGTCGACGACCCGGTACCTGCTGCGCAGGTGTTCCGGGAGGGCGGCCGCGACCTGCCGCATCCGGTCGAGGGAGTGGTCGCCGCACTGGTGCAGAACCTGACATCTCGGCAGGAGGCCGGGGAGGATGTCGGCGATCAGGTCGTTGACCTGGACGGCGCCCTGGGCGCCGCCGGTGACGTACACCAGCGGCAGGCGCGGATCCAGGTGGTACGCGGCGAGCGCCCGGTCGCGGACACCGGCGAGAATCTCGGGCCGGATCGGGTTGCCGGTGACCACCGCGCGGAGTTTCGCCCGGGCGGGCAGATGGGCGATGGAGGATTCGTGGCTCAGCAGGACCCGGTCGGCCAGGCGGGCGAGGACCCGGTTCGCCAGCCCGACCGTGAGGGTCTGCTCGTGCATGACCAGCGGGGTGCCGGTCACCCAGGCGGCGATCCCGATCGGGACGCAGACGTACCCGCCGGTGGAGAAGACCACGTCGGGCCGGGCGCGCACGAGGACCATGACGGCCTGGACGATGCCGAGCGGCACCCGGAAGGCGTCGGCGAGGTTGCGGCCCCACTCGTGCAGGTTCGGCGAGCGGCGGAGTTTGCCGGTGGTGATCGCCGTGAAGGGTATGCCCTCCTGCCGGGCGACTCCGGCCTCCAGTCCGTGGGCGACGCCCACCCAGAGGATGTCCGGCGCGGTGCCGGCCGCCGCCAGTCGGGCGCGGAGCGTACGGATCGTGGTGAGCGCGGGGTAGGTGTGTCCGCCCGTTCCTCCGCCGGTGACGATCACGCGGATGCTGCGGAGATGTCCGGCGGTGTAGACGGCCATCAGCAGGACCTCGAGCAGGCGGAGACGGCGACGTCTCGGTGCAGTGCGCCCTGGATGAGGATGTCGAGCAGCGCCGGGAAGTCGATTCCGGCCCGCTGCCAGATCTGCGGGTACTGGGATGCGGCGGTGAATCCGGGGAAGGTGTTGACCTCGTTGATCACCGGCTCCCGGCCGTCTCCGGTCCACGCCGTGCCGTGGTCGTGGTCGCGGTCGTGGTCGGCGTCCGGTTCGGGGAGGAAGAAGTCGACGCGGAGCAGCCCACGACAGCCGAGCGCGTGGAATGCCTGCACAGCCCGGCCCTGCAGCAGTCGGGCGATGCCGGGGTCGAGTCGGGCCGGAATGTGGAAGTCGGCACCGCCGTCGTACTTGGCGTCGTAGTCGAAGAAGGCGGCGTCCGTCACCCGGATCTCCAGCGGCGGCCCGGCTTCGACGCGACCGTCCGGGTGCTGGAGGACGCCGACGTCGATCTCGCGCCCGCTTACGGCGCGCTCGACGAGAACCTTCGCGTCGCTCTCGCGCGCGAGCCGCAGGGCGGCGGGTAGCTGCGCCCATTGTTCGACCTTGGAGACCCCCAGGCTGGAGCCGGCCCGGGCCGGTTTGACGAAGACGGGCAGTCCCAGGCGTTCCTGGTCCCGCGACGACAGTTCCTCGTCGGGCCGCAGCGTCACCCCGGCGGCCACGCGCAGGCCGTCGGCGGCGAGGAGTTTCTTCGTGACCGGCTTGTCCATCCCCGCGGCGCTGGCGAAGACACCGTTTCCGACGAACGCGACGCCGAGCCACTCCAGCATCGACTGGACGGTGCCGTCCTCGCCGTACGGGCCGTGCAGCGCCGGGAACACCACGTCCTGGTTGCCGAGAATCCGCAGCGCCTGCGCGAACGTGGCCGGCTCGCCGTCCACCCGCCACCGGCCGTCCCGCTCGATCAGCACCTCGGTCACGTCGTACGTGTCGCGGTCGAGATGGGCCAGGATGCTCTCCGCCGAGCGCCGGGAGACGTCGTGCTCCCCGCTGCGCCCACCGAACAGCACCGCCAGACGAACAGTCATGATGTCGCCGCTTCCCCGTGCAGGTGTACGCGCGCCACTCGCGCGCCGATTCCGGTCAAGACTTCGTGCGGGTTGGTGCCGGCCCACCGCGCCCACTCGGCGGCCGTCGGCTCGGCCGTGTCCGGCGAGCCCGGCGCGGCGCCGGGGCCGAAGACGACCACGGGATCGCCGAGGGCCACCGGTAGATCACCGACATCGACGACGCACTGATCCATGGCGATGCGGCCGACGATCGGACACCGTCGACCAGCGAGCCAGACCCGCGCGCGGCCCTCGGCGGTGCGCGACAGGCCATCGGCGTACCCGAGCGGCAGCAGAGCGAGCGTGGTCGGCCGACGGGTCACGTGGTCGGGTCCGTACGAGACGCCGGTCCCGGCGGGCACGCGCTTCAGGTTGATCACCCGTGACCGCAGGGCCATGGCGGGTCGCAGGCCGAGGCGGCGAGGACCGGTCGCGCCGAAGGGGTCGATGCCGTACATGGCCAGGCCGATCCGGCAGAGATCGAACCGGGTCTCCGGGGCGGCCAGTGCCGCCGCCGAGTTGGCCAGATGCACCACGTCAGGCTCAAGCCCGGCATCCCGAGCAATCCGCAGCGCCTCCCGGAACGTCGACAGTTGCCGCGCGATGCTCGGGCATCCCGGCACATCGGCGTTCGTCAGGTGGGACCACACCCCGCGTACGCGGACGGTGCCCTCCGCCTCGTGCTTGCGAGCCCAGGCGACCAGGTCGGGCCACTCGTCGCCGTCGGCACCGTTGCGGGACAGACCGACGTCCGCCTTGAGGTGGACCGCGGCCGGCACACCGAGTTCCGTGGCCGCGTCGGCGATCGCCCGCAGATGGGTGAGGGTCGACACCGCGATGTCGACGTCCGCGGCGATCAGGCGGGTGAAGTCCTCGTCCGGGCGGTGCAGCCAGCTCAGGACGGGCGCGTCGATGCCCGCCGATCGCAGTGCCACCGCCTCCGTCGCCGAGGTCACACCCAGCCACGCGGCGCCGGCTCCCAGCGCAGCCCACGCCACCGGCACCGCGCCGTGCCCGAACGCGTCGGCCTTCACCACGGCCATCAACCCGGTGCGTGCGATCGCCGCGATCGTCCGGATGTTTCCCGCGATCGCCGCGAGATCGATCACGGCCTCGCCCAGCGGGGCGCTCCCGCTGATCACACAGGTCGGCGCACGCCGCGCGCGCGTACCCGGCGTCACGCGGCAGCCCCGGGTCCGGCGGGCGGTTCATCCGGCGGGTCGGCGGCCCCGTGCCCGCCGACCCCGGCGGCCCGGCGCACCGCCGGCGTCTCCCGGATCCGCCGCCGGACCGCCCGCCGCAGTCGCTCGTCGCGGCGGCCCGGGTGTGCCGGTCCGACGATCATGTCCCGGCTCCTGTCTGACATGACGGGCACGGTAGGCAGCCTGTGGTGAAGAACCTTTGAAGAAGCGGTGGGCCGGCTGTGCGGGGATTCCGCTCACCGCTCTCCGGATCCCGCCCACATCGGTTCTTCACGGGTTTCGGGTTTACTTGACCCCGCAACCACCAGGCAGGACGGGGAGACATGAGCGCGCGGATCCTGGTCGCCGAGGACGACCCCAAGCAGGCCAACCTCGTGCGGATCTATCTCGAACGCGAGGGGCACAGCGTTCTGCTGGTCGGCGACGGGCGGACCGCGCTGGACCAGTGCCGGTCCCGCCGGCCGGACCTGGTGGTCCTCGACGTGATGATGCCCGTCGTCGACGGCCTCGACGTGTGCCGGATCCTGCGCGCCGAATCGGACATTCCGATCCTGCTGCTGACCGCCCGTACGACCGAGGAGGACGTCCTGCTGGGCCTCGATCTCGGTGCCGACGACTACCTCACCAAGCCGTACAGCCCGCGCGAGCTGGCCGCTCGGGTCCGGGCGCTGCTGCGCCGGGCCCGGGTGGTGAGCGCCGACAACCGGGCGGTGCTGCGCGTCGGCGAACTCGAGGTGGACGCCGGCCGGTTCGAGGTACGCGTCGGCGGCCGGCCGGTCGCCGTGACGGCCAAGGAGTTCGGCATCCTGGAGGTGCTCGCCGGCGAGCCCGGGCGGGCGTTCACCCGGGCGCAGATCATCGACCGAGCCTTCGGATTCGATCGTTTCGTGCTCGAGCGCACCGTGGACGCGCACGTGATGAACCTCCGCCGCAAGATCGAGGACGACGTCGCGGAGCCGCGGTACGTCCAGACCGTCTACGGCCGCGGTTACCGGCTCGCCGAACCGGAGCCGGCGGCGAAGCCGACACCCGGGGGCACGCCCGGAGCCGGCCGGTGAGTTTTCGGGTACGGGTGCTCTGGCTGGTCATCCTCGTCGCGGTGAGTGCGACCGCGGCGACCGCGTGGCTGACCCTGCGGCAGGCCTCGCAACAGATCAACGAATCGGCCACCACCGACCGGGCGCAACTCGACGAGGTCGTCGGCCGACTCACGACGTACGGCAGCCGGCACGGCACCTGGGAGGGCGTGCCCGAGCTGGTGCGGGACCTGCGCGCCGAGACCGGTCAGCGGATCCACCTGGTCGCCGACACGGGCCAGGTGATCGTGGACACGGACACCCAGGAGGACCGCACCGCCCGGCCACTCGGCACGATGGTCGGAGTCGTCGACCCGCGGCCGGTCCTGAATCTGGCCGCACTGCCGGCGGAGCCGGCGAGCCGGCAGAAAGGTGTGGCCGGTGCGATCACCGGCTACCGCACCGGCGTGCTGTTCGCGGCCTGCCTGACACGGGAATCCGTCCCTGTCGTCGCTTCACCCACCAGCACGGGGGTTCCGCAGTTCGACGCCGACCTGCGGGCGGCCGGCGTGCGTGATCGCCCTGGTGTCGCTGAGATCGTCGACGGCTGCGCCGATGTCGCGGCGGAGCCGGGCCGGAGCCTGGCGGACGCCGCCTCGGTGCAGGCGTGCGCCCTCTCGACGGTGGAAACACTGGATTCCTGCCTGGCCCAGGCATTCACCAACGACATCAGTGACGTCGCGCCGGTACCCGCCCGGGTCTATCTCGGCGCTCGCGGCGATCCCGCATCCGTGTTGGCCGCCGGTCCACTGCTCGCCGCGGCGGCGGGCGTCGCGGCGGTCGTGGTCATCGGCACCCTGCTGCTGAGCCGGCGGGTCCTGCGCCCCATCGACACGCTCACCGCGGCCGCTCAGCGGCTGGGCCGGGGCGACCTCACCGGACGGGTTGCGGTGCGGGGCAACGACGAGTTGGCGGAGTTGGCCCGGTCGTTCAACCGGATGGCCGACTCCCTGCAGCGCGGGGAGGAGCGGCAACGCCGGATGGTCGCCGACGTCGCCCATGAACTGCGCACCCCGCTGGCAAACCTGCGCGGCTATCTCGAGGCACTGTCCGACGGCGTGATCACGCCGGACCGGACTCTCTTCGCATCCCTCCACGAAGAGGCGGTGCTGCAGCAGCGCATCGTCGACGATCTGCAGGACCTGGCCCTGGCCGAGGCCGGCAACCTGGCGTACCACCGGGTCACGGTGGATCTGGCCGAACTCCTGGAGACCTGCCGCACCGCCCACCACGCACGGGCCGAGTCGGCCGGGGTGTCGTTGCGCGTGAATGCCGAGCCGGTCGCGGTACACGCCGACCCAGACCGCCTCCGCCAGGTGGTGGGCAACCTCGTCACCAACGCCCTACAGGCGACCGCTGCCGACGGCAGCGTCCGGTTGGTCGCAAGCCGCACCGACACACAGGCGGTCGTCCAGGTCGTCGACACCGGCTCGGGAATCGCAGCGGACGCACTGCCGCATGTGTTCGACCGGTTCTGGCGGGCCGACGCCGCGCGGGGCCGCCGTACCGGGGGCAGCGGCCTCGGCCTCGCCATCGCCCGGCAGATCGTCACCGATCACCAGGGCGCCATCACGGTCACGAGCGAGGTCGGAGTCGGGACGACCTTCACCATCACGCTTCCCCGCGCCGACTGACGCCGCACCTGGCCCGCCCGCGTCGTACGCCGCCAGCCGGCTCCGGGTTGACAGCGAGACAGGACATCGAAAGGCTTCATCGCGTCAACTCGCTTTGGGAGCTCCAGGTCTGGTGATGTCGGCCCGACAGCGCCGGCGTCCGTCGCGGGTCAGCGGCTGAGCAGCCGGCGCAGCGCCCGCCGTGCCTCGGGCAGCGCGAGTACCGCGCTGGCCGCCGAGGCGAGGGTCGCGACCTGGCAGTACGCGCACAGCGCCCGGTTGTCGCGCCACTCCTCGCGCCCGAGTTCGACGGCGAGTACGGCCTTGGCTGCGTTCAGCAGGGACAGCACGGGCGCGCGCTCCGACCGCGCGGGACCGCCGATCGCCGTGGTCAGTCGCTACCGAGGCGCGGAGGCGTACGCCTGCCGGATCCGCTCCTCGTGCACCATGCGACTGTGCGGCTCCCGGATCGCCGGTGCGGGCGGGGCCGGTGCGGGGATCGTCCTGAGCATCGAGGTCCGGCCCCCCGAGGGTTCACCGAGCGATCGGCGCGCGGTTAGCCTGCTTCCATGGGGAGCGCGGAACTGGAAGAGTTGATCGTCGCGGACGCTGGCGAGCTACGTGCGTGGTTGTCGGCCAGCCACGCCACGTCGCCCGGTGTCTGGCTCGCCCTGACCAAGAAGGGCGGCACGGTCACGACGCTGACCTGGCAGCAGGCGGTTGACGAGGCCCTGTGCTTCGGCTGGATCGACGGCCAGGCCCGTAAACGGGATCAGGAGACCTCCTGGATCCGGTTCACCCCTCGCCGGCCCCGCAGTTCCTGGTCCCAACGCAACGTCTCCCACGTGGCCCGGCTGGAGGCGCAGGGACGGATGCTGCCCCCGGGGCGCGCCGTGGTGGAAGCCGCGAAGGCGGACGGGCGGTGGGCGGCCGCCTACGCCCCGCCGTCGGAGGCCGAGGTGCCGGCCGACCTCCTGGCCGCCGTCGCCGCCGACCCCGCCGCCCGGGCGATGTTCGACGTACTCACCAAGACCAACCGGTACGCCCTCATCCACCGCCTCAACGCCGTCAAACAGGCACAGACCCGTGAGCGGAAGATCGGCGAGTTCGTCGCCATGCTGGCCCGCCACGAGACGATCTACCCGCAGAAGGCCAAGCCTCCGAACTCGCCGTCATCGACTTCGTCATGATCACTTTGTGCTCGTCTGTCGGGGGGAGGAGAGCTCGGAGCAGGGTCGCGAAGGTGCCGTCGGTTTCACCGGCATGGCGTGTGCACACGTCAGGGGCCAGGCGGCTGCAGGAGCGTGCGGTGACGCGGACGGTGCGGGTCAGCCGCCGAGGGCAGCGCACGATCCGGACCGCGGTCTCCGCCGAGGATCTCCACCAGATGGACCGGACAGGCCGACCGTCGGCGGATCACGGCACGACCCTGCGCCGCCCGCAGGTTTCGGACCCACTCGGACTCTCCGGCCAGCGCGACCAGATAGTCGTCGCCCTGGTACGGCTTCTTGAGAATGGGAACCCGACGGGGCTTGCCGGACCGGCGGCCACGCACCGTCAGGGTGACGGCGTCGCGGGGAGCGAGACCGAGCGAGGTGAGAACCACCCCGAGCCGATTGCTGATACGCCGGTACCAGGCGGCCGGAGGCCGGTACGTGATGCACCGGCTGTAATCCTGTGGATGCACGGGGCACCTCCTCTATGCCAGCAGGGCGTCGAGGGTGACGAACCGGTAGCCCCGGCTTCTCAACTGGTCGATCACGGCCGGCAACGCCTCGGCGTCGAGCGTGGAACGGTCTTCGGGGTGGGATCCGATGTGCATGAGCACGATCTCGCCGGGCCGCGCCGCTGCGATCACCCGGCTCACGATCTGTGTCACGGTGATGCCGGCATCGGTGCCCTTCCAGCCGAGAGTGTCGACCGTCCACCGGACGGCCACGTAGCCGGCGCCGTTGACCGCGGCGATCGTGCGGGCGTCCCGGTCGCCGTACGGGAAGCGGAACAAGGGGCGGGTGTCCGTACCACCGGCGGCCAGAACCTGCCGCTGTCCGGTGGCCACCTCGAAACGGACGGCGGCGTCGGTCAGCCTGGTGGCGTACGGGTGGGTCGCGGTGTGGTTACCCAGTCGGTGACCGGCGGCCACGATGCTCCGCACGGCGTCGGGATGCCGGTCGGCGAAGCTGCCGGTCAGGAAGAAGGTCGCCCGCACCTTCTCGCTGACCAGCGTACGCAGGATCGCCGGCAGGCCGTCGGCGTTGCTTCCCGCGTCGAACGTCAACGCGACTATCGGCTGCGAGGTGGGGATCACCTCGATGTCCTTGCCGAGCAGACCGCGCGGCGGGCCCGGCACCGCCGGTGCGGGAGAACGCGTCAACGCCATCGTCGGGTCGCCCGTCGGGCCGCTCGTCGGGGAACTCGACGAAGAGACGTCCGATGGCTGGGACGGGGACGGTGACACTGACGGTGACGGTGAGGACAGCGAGGGCGTCGTCACCGCCGGGACCGACGGTGCCGGCAGGGGTGCCGCATCGTGGTCGCCACGCCGGACGACGGCGACCACGATGACGACCAGCAGGATCGCGGCGACGGCGGCGCCGGCGACCGTGGATACGAGCGATCGATGTCGCACGGCGACCTCCTCGACAGCGGCGAGAACGGAACGGCGCTCAACTCCACAGTGCGGTGGCGTCACGATCCGGGGTAAGGCCGCAAGGACAGGATTGGCGGGGCAGAAGGTCCCGACCTGTCGGCCGTGCTGTCGCTGACCGCTCGATCTACCGCTGCGCAACGGGCTCTGCCCGGCGGAAGTGGCGCTGACGGGCGAGTGGACCCCGGTCCCCTCTGGAAGCCGTGTTTCGTCGGAGCAGCGCGTCGTTACTGTCGTCGGAAGAAGAAGTCGGAGGTGATGGCGCGGTTGAGCTTGGGGTCGGTACCTAGCTCCACCGACCAACCGTGTCGTGCGACTGGAACTCCAGCCCGCCAGAGGAGCACTCCGGCGCCGGCCAACATAGCCATGTAGGGCCAGAAGCAGAAAGGACCGCATCCGCCAAGCTGACCTCGTCAGTGAGCGCTGATGCAGCGGGATTGCATTGGTACCCGTCCACGGGTCCGGTCAGGACGCCGCCAGCTCCCAGAGCAGGATCTGGCGGTGGTGGCTGAAGCCGTTGCGCAGGTAGAAGCCGACCGCGCGGCGGCCGGAGTGGACGGTCACGTGCAGCAGCCCCCGCGTGCGGGCCTCGGTCAGGATCGCGGCCATCAGCGCACCGCCGACGCCGCGGTTGCGGTGCTCCTCGCGGACCTCGACTGACTGGATGTCGCCGTACCACCGGTCCAGCGACTCGTTACTGGGCACCCGTTGCGCGACGTGGAGCCAGGCGGCGCCGATCACGTGCCCGTCGATCTCGGCGACGAACGGCAGGTGCGTCTCCGCGTGGGCGGCAACCCAGTCGGCGTACGCGCTGACTTGTCCCCGTCGACGCCGCGCAGTTCCGCGAGCACCGCCACGTCCGCGGCGCCGGCCCTCCGCACGATCACCCCGCGGAGTCTAGGCGAGCCCGTCGCTCGCGGTGCCCCCAACCGGCACGGCTGCAGGGGCTGAGAGGTTGATTCCTGTCGCATGGGTGGGGCCACCTCAGCCACGCGCCGCCCGCCCGGCGGCTGAGCTTCCGGTCATCCGCCGACCGACGGGACAGCGTTGATCGTACGGGGGAGCAGGTGCCGGCTGGCACGGAGAACGGCGCCGTCGGGACGGACGACGGCCACGCGAGCGCCGCCGGTGCCCAACCAGCGGTGCAGTTCGCTGCCCGGCCTGGCGATGACCAGTACCGCCCCGCGCCGTTCGATGTCGGCTCGTAGTGCCGTGGACGGCTCGACGGACGTGACGACCGCGAACCGGCCGGCCGCCACGTCGTCGAAACGCCGGTCGCCGTCGATGACCGCGTTCGGGCACAGCCCGCCCGCGAGGCCGCGACGAAGCCGGGGCCTCACCACGAGGTCGGAGCGGTGCAGCGGGGGCGTCGGGCTGTCCGTGGCCAGGGCCGTCAGGCCCGGTACGAGGTGCAGCCGCGGCGCCACGGCGCGACGGATGACGTTGCCGAACTCCCCGCCGGCCGTCATCGCCGTACCGATGACCATCGCCAGCTTGATCATGGCGCGGACGTGCCGCTTGCGTTCGGTCTCGTACGTGTCGAGCGCGGTCTCGGCCAGAGTCCCGTCGAGCACACCGGCGAGCTTCCAGGCCAGGTTCATCGCGTCGCGCAGCCCGGCACACATGCCTTGGCCGATGAACGGTGGGGTGAGGTGGGCGGCGTCGCCGAGCAGGATCACCCGCCGGTCGCGCCACCGGTCGGCGACCTGCGCGCGGAAGGTGTACTCGGCGACGCGGATGACCTCCAACTCCGTGACGGGGATGTCCCCGGTCCACCGCGAGATCAACGGATGCAGGCGGGCCATGTCGCGGTGGTCGTCGGCGGTCTCGCCGGGCTTCAGCTGGAACTCCCAGCGGTAGCGGGTCTTCCCGACCCGCATGTAGGTGCCGGCGCGGGCCGGGTCGGAGAGCTGGTGCACGCCCTCCCACTGGCCGAGGTCGGCCTCCGTCACCACGTCGATGACGAGCCAGCGTTGCGTGAAGCCCAGGTCCTGCATGGCGGCGCCGATGGCGGCCCTGGACAGGCCGTTCGCACCGTCGCAGCCCAGGACCCACGCCGCCCGGACGGACTCCTGCTCTCCCGTGGCGGTGTCGGTGACGTCGACCCGCACCCCGCCGGCATCCTGGGTCAACGCGGTGACCTCGGCGCTTCCGGGGAACGTGACGGTGTCGTGCCGCTCGAGATTGCGGCGGAGGATCGCCTCCAGTTCCGGTTGGTCGAACATGCTCCCCTGGGGGTAGCCGTGCCGGCCCGACGCCGTGTCGCGCCGGAACTCGGCCAGCACCCGCATGTTCCGGTCGAGGAGGCGCAGACCAAGGTGCGGCCGGGAGATCGCGGCGAACTCGTCCCGGAGCCCGAGCCGCGCCAGGATGCGGTGGACCTCGTCGTCGAGGGCGACGGCGCGAGGCTGGGGGTACACCGACTCCCAGCGCTCGAGGATCAGGCACTCGACGCCGTACCGGGCGAGCAGCGCCGCGGCGGTGAGCCCGGTGGGGCCCGCGCCGACGATCACCACGGGGACGGTCCTCACCGGGCCGATCCGAGGTGGAGGGCGAGGTAGACGGCGACGAGGAGCCCGCAGACGAGCGCCGGGGCGTACTTCTGGGGGCCGTCTCCCTTGCGCAGGTGAACCGCGAGGGCTCCGGCGAGCAGGAGCAGCAGCCGGGTCACCGAGGACCTGCTGCGCAACGAACGACCGGCCAGGGGCGCCGACCGGGCATCAGGCACTCGCTCGGTGTGGATCGGCGCCGGCCATCGTGGAGCGTTCGTCGCCGTGATCGCCGTGCCAGTCGAGGACCAGCATGCAGGCGTCGTCGGGCAGGGTGGGTCCGGCGACGTCGAGGATGGCGTCGCCGAGTTCGCGCACGACCTCCCTGGGGTGCAGGCCGGTGAGGCCTGGCAGCCGTGCGGGCAGGTCGAGGCGGGCGGCGCCGCGTTCCAGCATGCCGTCGGTGAGCAGGATGAGCCGATCGTCGGGGCGCAACGGGACGTCGGTCGTGCGGTAGGTCCCGTGGCGCAGTACGCCGAACGGCGGATCGACCGGTAGCGCGAGGGGCTGGACTGTTCCGTCGCGTACCAGGAGTGGCGTCGGGTGGCCGGCGTTGACCATGGCCAGCACGCCGGTGCGCAGATCGAGCCGGCCGAGTAGTCCGGTGGCGAAGGTGAACCCTCCGGGCGGGCTCTCGATCAGCGCCGAGTTCGCGGCCTGGGCCTGGTCGAGCAGGGTGTGGCCCCGACGGCGGGTGTGGCGCAGGCTGCCGACGCAGAGGGTCGCGGTCAGGGCGCTGTGAACGCCGTGGCCGACGGCGTCGGTGATGCTCAGGTGCAGCAGGTTGCGCGCGAGGCTGTAGTCGAAGGTGTCTCCGCCGATGCTGGCCGCCGGCTCCAGCCACGCCGAGAGGGTGAAGGAGCCGGCCTCGCAGGTGAACGAGGAGGGCAGGAGCCGCCGCTGGATCTCGGCGGCGAGGCTGAACGGAGTGGTCCGCTGACCCCATTCGAATAGGTCGGTGTGGCGCCGGGCAGCGATCACCACGAACGCCAGCGCGTGCGCGGCCCGGGAGATCTCGGCCAGAGCATCGTTGTCCGGCTCGACCGGCAACGAGATCTCCAACAGTCCGATGGCCTCGCCCCGTTGCGTCACGGGCGCCATCACGACGTGATCATCTCCGCTCGAACGAACCTGCACGCGCTGGAGGCGCAGCGCCTGTTCCTGTGGTCCGCCGTCGAAGGGCAGCACGGTGGCTACGTCCTCGTCCTGCCGGCGCCTGCCAGGCCGGGTGCCGAAGGGAACGTGGGCCAGCCGGACGAGAGCCCGGCCGCTCATGTCCGCGACGAGAAACGACACCCACAGCGCCCCGAGGTCCACGCCGATGCCCCGGGTCACGGCCTCCACCGCGTCGACCGGGGCGGCGTCCTCGACGGCGTGCAGCACATTGCCCAGATCCACGCCGGTCCACCGTTTCTCGTTCACGCGGCAGAGCATAGGCCCAGCGACCGGCGAGCAGTCCGGTGCCGTGACCCGGTCCTACGGGGTGCGGGCGGAGCGCAGCCGCGCCGCGGCGAGCGCCGCGACCGGTGTTGCCAGGACCAGCACGAGCGACGCCAGCAGGATCGACGGGCGGTAGGTGTTCGGCATGTCGCGGTGCCTCTTCGCCCGTCGGGGCGGGTTCGGCGGCCGGTATGCGGGTGCGACCGAGCGGCGGCATGCGCGCGCCGGGGGGCGTTTCGCGTCCGACGGGCGGGTAATCAGCCGCGCCGACGCAGAACGGACGGGGTGTGGACGCGCCACCGTCCCGACGCAAGGGAGCGGACCGTCGTGCCAGATGAGCAGCCCACCGTCGTTCTCGTCCACGGCGCGTTCGCCGAGTCGGCGAGCTGGAACGGTGTGATCGAACGCCTCGGCGCCGCGTACCCGGTGGTGGCCGCCGCCAATCCGCTGCGCAGCGTCGCGGGGGACGCCGCGTACGTGCGGGACGTGATGGCCGGGATCGGTGGGCCGGTCGTCCTCGTCGGGCACTCGTACGGCGGCATGGTGATCACCGAGGCCGCCACCGACGACTCGTCCGTGCGGGCCCTGGTCTACGTCAACGCGTTCTGCCCGGACACCGGCGAGTCGGCGCTCACGCTGTCCGGACGGTTCCCCGGCAGCACACTCCCCGACACCCTCGTGTCCTACCCGGTGGCCACCGGCGGGAACGAGGTGGCGATCGGGCAGGACGGCTACCCCGCGCAGTTCGCGGCGGACGTGCCGGGTGACCTCGCGAAGCTGATGGCGCGGACCCAGCGCCCGGTCACCGAGGCGGCGCTCGGCGGAGGGCTGTCCGCCGCGTCGCCGGCCTGGCGGTCCCTGCCGTCCTGGTTCGTGTTCGGCGACGCCGACCGGAACATCCCGGTCGCCGCGCACCGGTTCATGGCCGAGCGGGCGGGCGCCGGGGGTGTGCGGGAGGTCGCGGGCGCGTCGCACGCGATGACCGTGTCCCAGCCCGGCGAGGTCGCCGAGACGATCATCGAGGCGGTACGCGGCATCGGTGGCTGATCCGGCCGTGCGCTGCGCGGCAGGGGCCGACGGTGGTCGCCGGCCCCGCCGCGCGGCTGGTCAGTCGAGGCAGAACTCGTTGCCCTCGGGGTCGGCCATCACGAGGTGACCGGCGTCCATGGGGGGAGCGGGCTCGTGGCGCCGGATCCGGGTGGCGCCGTGGGAAACGAGCCGCTCGGCCTCCGCCTCCAGGGCGGCCATCCGCGCGTCGCCCTGCAGCCCGGGTGCGGCTCGCACATCGAGGTGCACCCGGTTCTTGGCCTGCTTGCCTTCGGGCACCCGCTGGAAGAACAGCCGTGGCCTCAAGCCCTCGGGGTCGACCAGCGCCGAGGCGTCGTTCCGGCGCTCCGGCGGCACGCCCATGGCTTCCAAAGCCTGCTCCCACGACCCGAAGCCCTCGGGTGGGTCCTGTATCCGGTAGCCGAGGGTCTCGGCCCAGAACGCGGCCAACCCGGCCGGGTCGGCGCAGTCGAAGGTGATCTGGACGTCGCGGGCCATGTCAGCTCGCCTCCTGTCGGGTCTGCCGGTGAGTGTGCAGGTAGAGGTCGCGGAGCAGGCACACCTCGGCCAGATGGTGGACCATCTCGCGGTTGATGTGCAGCACCAGCGCGGCCAGCGGATGCTCCGCGTACGGTCCCTCCGCCGGCCCGCAGGGGCGGGACAGGCCGGTTTCGCCGAGAGACTCGACCCCGGCCAGCCACGTGGCGTACTCCGTGTCGAGCTGCGCCAGCGCTGCGGTCGCGGTCGGGGCGTACTCGAACGACTGGTAGTCGGTGGGCGCCCGACCGAAGTGCGCGGCGTTACGGACCGCGAGCACGCCGACGATCACGTGCCCGAGTCGCCAGGCGATCGTCGTGAACGGCGGCGGGTCGGGCTCCGGCATCGCGAAGTCGATGGTCATCGAGCCGGACCCGGCCTGCACCGGCGCGGTGGCGGTGCCGCGCGGACGTACGCTCCAGCAACCCGGTGCCGGCTCCCAGAAGTACTCGTCGTCGGTGAGTCCGTCGAGGCGGTTTCGCACCTGGTTGGTCCAGTGCGCGGCGAGCTGGTCTCGGAGCAGGGGATTCCAGTCCTGGTCGGTCATGGCTTCCACCCTGCCGCATATCGCGGACAGGATCGTTCCGCTATCTGTGGAACGATGAGCACGTGACCGTCGAGGCGACGACCGAGCGGGTGCTGCGGTTGCTGGGGCTGCTGCAGCGGCGGTCGTCCTGGACCGCCACCGAACTCGCCGTCGAGCTGTGCGTCACCGAGCGCTCGGTGCGCCGCGACGTGCAGCGACTGCGCGCGCTCGGCTACCCGGTGCACGCGACGGTGGGCGTCGGCGGCGGCTACCGGCTCGGCGCCGGCACCCGGCTGCCGCCGCTGCTCCTCGACGACGAGGAGGCGATCGCGACGGCGGTTTCCCTACGGCTGGCGTCGGGGGGCACGGTCGCCGGGGCGGCCGAGGCGGCACTGCGGGCGCTGGCGAAGCTGGACCAGGTGATGCCGTCCCGGTTGCGCGCCGAGGTGCGGGCGGTGCACGACGCCACCGAGATTCTCGTCGGCCCCGGCGTCGAGATCGACGCGGAGCTGCTGGTGACGCTCGCGCGCGCCTGTCGCGACGCGGTACGCGTGCGGTTCCGGTACGCCGGCCGCGACGGCGGGGAACGCGAACGCACGGTCGAGCCGGTGCGGATGGTCACCACCGGCCGCCGCTGGTACCTGATGGCCCGGGACGTCGACCGCGACGACTGGCGCACCTTCCGGCTGGACCGGATGCGGGAGGCGGTGGCGACGACCTGGCGTTTCCGGGCGAGGGAGCATCCGGACCCGGTCGCCTACGTGCAGCGGTCGGTGACCGGGGCGCCGTACCGGTATCTCGCGCGGGTGCGGGTGCACGCCCGGCCCGACACGGTGCGGGAGCGGGTGCCGCCCCAGGTGGGGCGCGTCGAGGACGACCGCGACGGGTGGTGCGTGCTCGTCGTGGGCGGGGACGACCTGGACTGGCTCGCCGCACACGTGGCCCGGCTGGGCTTCGAGGCGGAGGTGCTGGAGCCCCCGGAGCTGCGGGAGGCCGCCGCCCTGCTCGCCCGCCGCCTCGCGGCGATGGCCGCCACCGGCAGCTAGCACAGTCCGTCACCGGCGGCGCGCCCGCCACCGCCGCAGCGCGTAGGCCAGACCGCTGGCCACGAAGAGCGCGGCGGTGAGGAGCAGCCACCGCCCGAGCAGCGGCTCCCGTTCCAGCCCGGTCGCGGCCCGGTACGTGTCCCGGCCCTGGGCGAGGATCCCCGGCAGGTACACGAGGAACAGCAGCCCGGCGGCGAGCGCCGGCACGCGTACGTGGTTGAGCGGGGACGGACCGTCGACCGGGGCGGTCAGCCGGGCGCGCAGCACCCGGTCCACCGCCGCGTAGGCGGGAAAGAGAACCAGGTCGTGCGCGACCACCGCGCCCACGAACCAGAGCAGCATCCGGCCGGCCGTCGACTCACCGGCGATCCGCAGCAGCACCCACCCGGCGACGGCGAACGCGCCGGCCATCAGCAGCAGATGCCGGAGCGGTGCCCCGTAGACGGCCCTCACCGGGGCGCCCGGGTGAAGTCGATCTCGGCCACCCACTTCGTGCAGTGCACCCCGGGCAGCGCCGGCACGATGATCCGCGCCGGCCACCCGTGGTCCGGGGTCAGGTCGGCGCCGTTGACCCGCAGCGCGAGCAGCGAGTCCGGGTCGAGGACCTGGTTGGCGGCGAGCGTGGCCTGCCTGAACAGGCCCGCCTTCTCCAGCGACCGTACCGTCGCGGCGTCGACGTCGTCGGCGCCCACGACGGCGGCGAGGTCGCGCAGGCGTACGCCGGTCCAGGTCTGCAGCGTCGACCAGCCCTCCACACAGGCGATCGGCAGGCGTGCGGTGTGCTGCGGCAGGGCCAGCAGCGCGGCGCGGTCCAGGGCGAACTGCCGGTCGCCGGCGCGCAGCGTCACCCGCCAGGCCGGCCCGGTGTCGTCCGGGCGGATCCCGGCGGCGAGCGCGGTGCGGTTGACCGGAAACCCGTTCGGACCGCTGTCCGGCTGCCGGCCGCGAGGCAGCAGCAGGGCGGTACGCCGCCACACACCGTCCAGGCTCTGCCCGACGGTGAGCGCCCCCAGCAGCACGGACAGGCCGCCGACCAGCGCGAGCGCGCCGCGCCGGCTGACCGTCGCCGCCCCCGGTGCGGGCGCCACGAGCCCGTCCGGGTCGGGCGGCTCGGGGCGGGTGGCGGCGCGCGGCGTGGCCAGCTCCCGGCGGGGCGGACGGGATCGCAGCGCCGTGACCATCCGGGGCAGCTTGAGCGCCACGTGCGCGACGAGGGCGGCCGTGAAGACCCACGCGCCGAAGTAGTGCGCGGTGTAGAAGTCGAACCCGAACAGGTACGCGTACTGCATGTTCAGCAGCCCGGTGGCGATCTCGAACAGGATCCCGCCGACCAGCAGGAGCAGCGTGAGCCGTTCCAGCACCTGGGCCACCGAGCGGGCCGGCGGCCAGTCGAACAGCTTCGGCAGCACCGACCACAGCTTCGCCAGGACGACCGGCACCAGCATGATCCCGAGCGTCACGTGCAGGCCCTGGGTGACCCGGAACAGCCAGGACGGCCGGGTCGGCCAGTCCACGGCGGGTGGCCGCAGCCATCCGACGTCGCTCGGGAACGCCTGGGAGAACCGCGGGCCGTACGCCAGGTAGTCGAGCAGCCCGGTGACGATCACCAGGGGCAGGGTGACGAGCAGGACCAGGCCGAACGTCGAGGTCAGCCAGGGACCCCGCAGCGGACTGCGCCACCGCCGGGGGAGACCGTCAACGCCGGGCGGCGGGTGGGCGGCCAGGGTCCGCCACCAGCGCCGCGGGAAGCCGTACCCCGTCCCGGCGCGGTCGTTCCCGGCGGGAGAGGCGTCGTCGCTGCTCACCGGTCCTCCTCGTCCGGGGCGCCGCGCCGCCCGCGGCGTCCACTCCCGGAAGGCTAGGTCCGCGCCGGGCGTCGGGGCCGGGTTTGGCGCATTACCGAAGCCTTACCGGGCCCGGGTGGGCCGCCCGGTGGGGGCGCACATGTTGCGAGCTGCTTACGGCGGAACGAAGTCGGCACCGACCGCCGCCGACCGCCCTACGCTGGCCGGCATGCGCGTACTGCTCACCGGCGCGGCCGGTTTCGTCGGGTCGCACGTCGCCGACCTGCTCGCCGCCGAGGGGCACGAGGTGGTGGCGCTGGACGCCCTGCTGCCCGAGGCGCACGGGGGAGAGCTGCCGGAATGGTCCCGGCGGCACACCCCGATCGTCGGTGACGTGCGGGACCCGGACCTGCTCGACCGGCTGCTGCGCGGGGTCGACGCGGTCTGTCACCAGGCGGCGATGGTCGGCCACGGCCTGGACCCGTCCGACGCCCCGGCGTACGCGAGCCACAACGACCTCGGCACGGCGGTGCTGCTGGCCGCCATGCACTCCGCCGGGGTGTCGCGGCTGGTGCTGGCCAGCTCCATGGTGGTCTACGGCGAGGGGCGCTACTCCTGCGCGGCGCACGGCGTGGTCCGCCCCGCCCCGCGCCGCCCGGACGACCTGACCGCCGGCCGCTACGACCCCACCTGCCCCCGCTGCGGGGAGACCCTCGCGCCCGAACTGGTGCCGGAGGACGCCCCGCTGGAGCCCCGCAGCACGTACGCCGCCACGAAGCTCGCCCAGGAGCACCTGGCCGGCGCGTGGGCCCGGCAGACCGGGGGCGGCGTGTGGGCGCTGCGCTACCACAACGTCTACGGACCCCGGATGCCGCGCGACACCCCGTACGCCGGGGTCGCCTCGATCTTCCGGTCCGCCCTGGCGGACGGCCGGCCGCCCCGGGTGCTGGAGGACGGCCGGCAGTGCCGCGACTTCGTCCACGTCACCGACGTGGCACGGGCCAACCTGCACGCCCTGCGCACGCCGCCACCGGAGGATCTGGTGCCGGTCAACGTCTGCTCCGGCGAGCCACGGACGGTCGGCGACCTCGCGGCCACCCTGGCCGCCGCGATGGGCGGGCCGGCGCCGGTGGTCGTCGGGGGTGCCCGTTCCGCCGACGTCCGGCACGTCGTCGCCGACCCGCGACGAGCGGCCGACCTGCTCGGCTACACCGCCCGCGTCGGCTTCGCCGAGGGCGTGGCGGCGTTCGCCACCGATCCGCTGCGCGAACCGGCGGCCGTCGCGGCCTGACACCGACCGCGCCGGCCCGCCGACCACGGGGCGGCGGGTTGGCGCGGTCGGGCGGCTCAGGACACCGTCCACACCAGGTGGTTGACCGCCAGCGCCGTCGCGGCCTGCCCGGCGAGCCACCAGCGGCGCGCACCCGGCGGCAGGTGGACGGTCGCCACCAGCAGCCACACCGCGAAGGGCAGCCAGATCCGCTCCACCTCCGCCTTGCTCAGCCCCGACAGGTCGGCGGCGAGGACGACCACCGCCGCCGTCGCCGGCAGCAGCACCGTCGGCCCGACCACCATCGGCAGCGCGCGCGGCCCACCCGCCCGTCGGAGCCCGGCCCGGACCGCCCCGACGCCCGCGCGGACGGCCCGCCGCAGCGCCGGCCCCAGCACCGGACCGGCGCAGAGCAGCAGCGCCGCCAGGTTCGCCCACACCCAGTAGGCGTACGGGCGGTCGGCCGCCCAGCCCTGGTAGTAGCGCTCCACGACCAACTGGTACCCGTCCCACCAGCGGAAGCCGGCTACCTCGAAGGCGAGCACCACCGCGCCGACGCCGACCGCGCCGGCCGTGAGGGCGGACAGCCGGCCCGAGGGCCGCAGCGCCAGGACGGCGAGGGCCAGCAGGCCGACCAGCACGAAGCCGTACGACAGGTGCAGCGCGAAGCCCAGCAGCAGTCCGCCGGCCGCAGGTGCCGCGCGTCCGCGTACCGCGAGCAGGGCCAGGCCGGCGGCGACCACCCCGGCGAAGAGCCCGTCGGCCGACGCGCCCACCCACACCGCCCCGGGCAGCAGGACCAGGAACGGCACCACGGCACGGGCGGCGTCGACCGCGCCGAGCGCCCGCAGCGCCACCGGCACCGACACGGTGACGGTCGCCCCGACCAGGACGCAGGCCAGCGCGGCGGCGGTCCCACCGCCCAGTCCGACCCGGTCCAGCCCCACGAAGACCAGCAGCGCGCCCGGTGGGTGCCCGGCGGTGTGCGTGGACCAGGAGTCCGGCTGGAAGTCCAGGATCCGGCCGGTGAACCCGGCCAGCATGGCGGCGACGTCGGTGACGCGGGGCACCTCGTGCAGGTACTCCGCCTGGGGCGTGAGCCGCTCGGTGAGACCCGTGGACCAGCCGTCCACCAGGCCGAGTGCCAGCGTCCAGGCGACCGAGGTCACCCAGGCCGCCCCGAGCAACGGGACCCAGCCGGCGGTACGGGCCCAGGCGAGCCCGGGGCCGAGCACACCGAGCGCGACCAGCACCGCCGCCGGCGTACCCCAGCCGACGTGTGGCCCCCACGTGGCGAAGAGCGGGGCCGCGTCGGCGTGCAGGCCCACGCCGCGTGCGTTGAGGACCGCGCCGACCGCCACGGCGGCGCCGACCAGGCCGACCTCGACGCCGAGCACGGTGAGGTCGGCGCGCGAACGGCGCTCCGGCGTGCTCGCAGGAACCTCGGGCCGGGTGGTGGTGGCTTCCATGTCGACCGGACGGTACGGCCCGGTACGGCCCGGCGACAGCCGAACCGCAGGAACGTCACCGTCCGGTAAGAACCGATCAGGTGGTAAGAGATCCGTAAGGCCGGATTCGCCCACGGCCCCTCGTGCGCCGCCCTAGCGTCGGCGGTATGCCGACACCGATCGACGTGGTGCTGCCCTGCCTCGACGAGGCCGCCGCCCTGCCCGGCGTGCTCTCCGCCCTGCCGCCCGGCTACCGGGCCATCGTGGTGGACAACGGATCCCGTGACGGCTCGCCGGAGGTCGCCGCCGCGTACGGCGCCCGCGTGGTCCATGAGCCCCGGCGCGGCTACGGCGCGGCCGTGCACACCGGCATCGAGGCCGCCGAGGCGGACCTGGTCTGCGTGCTCGACGCGGACGGCTCCTTCGACCCCGCCGAGTTGCCCGCCCTGGTGGCGCCGGTCGCGGCGGGCACGGCCGACCTGAGCGTGGGACGCCGCCGACCGGTTTCCGCCGCGGCCTGGCCATGGCATGCGCGGGCCGGTACGGCCCTGGTCGCCGCCTTGCTGCGGCACCGGGGCGTGCCCCTGCACGACCTCAGCCCGGTGCGCGTGGCCCGCCGCGACGCGCTGCTCGCCCTGGGCGTCACCGACCGCGCCTTCGGCTACCCGCTGGAACTGCTGATCCGCGCCGCGGCGGCCGGATGGCAGATCCACGAGCGGGACGTCACCTACGCCCCGCGTGCCGCCGGCACCCGGTCCAAGGTGTCCGGATCGGTGCGGGGAACGTGGCGGGCCACCCGCGACTTCGCCGGTGTCCTGCGTACCGTCGGCGGTGCCCGGTGACCGTCCTGCTGGTGATGGCGAAGGCACCGGTGCCCGGTGCGGTCAAGACCCGGCTCTGCCCACCGGCCACGCCGGCGCAGGCGGCCCGGATCGCCGCCGCCGCCCTGCTGGACACCCTGGACGCGGTCCGCGCGACCCCCGGGGTGACTCCCGTGCTGGCGCTGCACGGAGAACTCACCGACGCGGAGGACGGTGCCGCGCTGACCGACGCGGTGCGGAGTTGGACGGTGCTCCCGCAGCGCGGCGACGGGCTCGGTGACCGGCTGGCCAACGCCCACGCCGACGTGGCCGCGGCCTTCGGCGACCGTCCGGTCGTGCAGATCGGCATGGACACCCCGCAGGTGGACCCGGTGCGGCTGCGCGCGGCGGTGCGGCGTCTCGGCGTGGCCGAGGCGACGCTCGGTCGTGCCGTCGACGGGGGGTGGTGGGTGGTCGGGCTGCGCGATCCCCGGCACGCCGACGCCCTCCGGCACGTTCCGATGTCCACCCCGCAGACCGGCCGGCACACCTGGGCGGCCCTGGTCGGGCGGGGACTGCGGGTGGCGCCCCTGGCGGTGCTCCGGGACGTCGACGAATGGTCCGACGCGCTGGCGGTCGCGCGCGAGGTGCCGGCGAGCCGCTTCGCCGGGCGGGTCACGGCACTGCGCCGTACCGTCGTCGGTGCCGTCCGGTGACCTCCGACCTGCTGCCGGCCGCCGTCGGGACCGTTACCCGCGAGCCGGCCGGCGACGCGTTCGCCGCCGCCCTGGGCGGGCGGCCGGCCGCGCACTGGCTGCAGCACAGCGACGGCCAGCGCAGCGAGCTGCCGGTGCACCGCTGGCACGGGCCGCCGGAACCGGCGACCCGGGAGGTGGTCGCCCGGTGCGGCGGCCCGACCCTGGACGTCGGCTGCGGGCCCGGCCGGCTCACCCTCGCGCTGGCCCGTGCCGGGCACGCGGCGGTCGGTGTCGACGTCTCCCCGTACGCGGTGAACCTGACCCGGTCCCGTGGAGTGGTCGCCCTCCGGCGGGACGTCTTCGCGCCCCTGCCCGCCGAGGGCCGGTGGGCGCACGTGCTGCTGATGGACGGCAACATCGGCATCGGCGGTGACCCGGCGGCGCTGCTCGCCCGGTGTCGGGAGCTGATCCGGCCCGACGGGAGCGTCCTGGTGGAACTCGAAGCACCCGGGCCGGGCCTGTGGTGCGGGCAGGCCCGCCTGGTGTCCCGCCGTGCCGACGGCGAGCTGAGCCGGGGCTCGGCGTTCCGGTGGGCGCGGCTGGACACGCGGGCGGTGCACGGCGTGGCGGTGTCGGTGGGCCTGGGCGTCCGGGCCGTCTTCGGCGCGGGTCGGCGCTGGTTCGGGGAACTCGTCGCCCGCTGACCACCGGGCAGCCCGGTGGTCGTGTCCGCCCCGGCGGTCAGGCCCGGTACGCCAGCGTGGTCATCATGCCGGTCTCGGCGTGGTACGCGTTGTGGCAGTGGGTCATCCAGCGACCGGGGTTGTCCGCGTCGAAGTCCACCGTGACCGTCCGGTCCGGCACCACGACGACGGTGTCCTTGCGGACGCCGCCGCCGGTCACCGCGAACGTGTGCCCGTGCAGGTGCATCGGGTGGAACATGTCGGTGTCGTTGACGAACTGCAGTCGCACCCGCTCGCCCCACTGCACGGTCAACGGCTCGGCCTCGTCGAACGTCGCCCCGTTGATCGTCCAGCGGTACGGCATCATCGACCCGCCCAGCTCCAGTCGGTGCACCCGGTCCGGCCGCCGGTCGGCCAGGGTCACCTCGTCGGCCGCCCGCAGGGTGCCGGTGTCGAGCACCGCGCGGTCCAGCTCCGTCGGCCGCACGGTGGACGGTGGCCGCTCGCCCCCGCCCGTACGCACCACCGCCAGCCCCTGACCGGGCTTGCCCTCGGCGGCGGCGACCAGCGGGAACACGCCGTCGCCCAGCGTCACCACCACGTCGACCCGCTCACCCATGCCCAGCAGCAGGGCGTCCGTGTCGACCGGCACGACCGGGAAGCCGTCGGTGTGTGTGACGGTCAGCCGGTGCCCGCCGAGCGCCACCCGGTAGGCGGTGTCCGAGCCCGCGTTGACGATCCGCAGCCGGACCCGCTCGCCGGGCCGGGCCCGGAAGGTTCGCGGCGCCGACGGGACGCGACCGTTCACGACGTGGTACGGGTGCGCGACGTCCCCGGCGCCGCCGAGCAGCGGCGACGTCAGCATCTCCATGCCGCCGGTGTCGCCGGGTCCGCCGTCCATGCCGCCGTGGCCGCCGTGGTCCATACCACCGTGGTCCATGCCCGGCATGCCGCCGTCGTCCATGCCGGGCATGCCGCCCTGGTGACCCATCGTGGTGAGGGCGGCGAGCACGTCGTCCGGGGTACGGCCGGTGCCGTCGACCCAGTCGTCGAGCACCAGGACCCACTCGTGGTCGTACCGGCCCGGCTCGTGCGGGTCGTCCACGATCAGCACGCCGTAGAGCGCCCGGTCGAGCTGGACCCCCGTGTGCGGGTGGTAGAAGTAGGTCCCCGGATCGGGGGCGGTGAACACGTAGTCGTACCGGCCACCGGGCTGGATCGGCGGTTGGGTCAGGCCGGGCACCCCGTCCATGTCGTTGCGCAGGGCGACGCCGTGCCAGTGCACGCTGGTGTGGACCGGCAGGTCGTTGCGTACCTCGATCCGGAGCCGGTCACCGGCCCGGACGCGCAGCAGGGGGCCGGGGGCGTCCTCGGCGTATCCCCAGGTGGAGACCGTGGGCCCGCCCAGGTCGAGCGTCACCGGCCGGGGCCGCAGCCGTGCGGTGACGGTGGTCGCGCCGGGGTGCCGGCGGGCCGCCTCGACGCGCGCCACCAGCTCGGCGTCCGGGGCGACCAGGCCGGGGCGGCGGTTGGCCCAGGTGACGGCGCCGGCGGTCGTGGCGAGGGCGGCCGTGCCCGCGATCCCGCCGAGCAGGCGACGCCGGGTGAAGGTGCGACTCATGACGGCTCCTCGGTCTGACGGGGACGTCCAGGCGAACGTCGGGTGGTGTCGGGGCCGAGTCTGGCCGTCCCGGCCCCGCCGGTCGGGGCGATTCGTCACCGACGCCCTCATCGGGTGGTCGCCTTGCTGTTCCCTCCCCTTCAGGCTGCCCCTCTGCGGGAGGCTCGGTAACGGCGGAAGGCCCCGTCGCCCAGAGACGAAGGTCCCTACCCCCTGGGGGTACTTGCCTTATACCCCCTAGGGGTATAGCTTGCTTGTGGAGGTGGACGGGATGAGAGACGAACCCACGACACACGGCGGCACCGCGGGCGCCATGGCGCAGCACACCGCCGGGCACGACGCCCACGGCGGCCACGGCGGGGGGCATGATCCCCAGGCAGGTCACGGGGGCGGGCACGACAAGCACGCCGGTCACGACCCGGAGCAGTTCCGGCGCAAGTTCTGGCTGAGCCTCGCGCTGACCCTACCGATCGTGGTCACCAGTCACATGGTCATGGACTGGTTCGGCTACTCACTGGAGTTCCCCGGGATCGACCTGGTCGGCCCGGTCCTCGGATCGTTCGTCTTCTTCTACGGGGGCTGGCCGTTCCTCGTCGGCGGCGTGCGCGAGGTCCGGGACCGGGCCCCCGGCATGATGCTGCTGATCTCGATGGCCATCACGGTCGCGTACGCGGCCTCGCTGCTCACCAGCCTCGGCGCCTTCGACCTGGACTTCTGGTGGGAGCTGGCCGCCCTGGTGACGATCATGCTGCTGGGCCACTGGCAGGAGATGAAGGCGATCGGCCAGGCGCAGGGGGCCCTGGCCGCCCTCGCCGCGCTGCTGCCCGACGACGCCGAGCGGGTCGCCGACGACGGCGCGGTGACCCGGGTCCCGGTGGCCGACCTGCGCGTCGACGACGTGGTGCTGGTCCGCTCCGGTGGGCGGGTGCCCGCCGACGGGCGGATCGTCGACGGCGCCGCCGAACTGGACGAGTCGATGATCACCGGGGAGTCCCGGCCGGTGCCGCGCGGCGTCGGCGACCGCGTGGTCGCCGGCACGGTCGCCACCGACTCGTCGCTGCGGGTCCGTGTCGACGCCGTCGGCGAGGACACCGCGCTGGCCGGGATCGGCCGGCTCGTGGCCCAGGCGCAGGCCAGCGGCGGCCGGGCCCAGGTGCTCGCCGACCGGTTCGCGGCGATGCTGTTCTACATCGCCACGGCCGCCGCGGTGGTCACCTTCGTCGTCTGGTGGGCCGTCGGCAACCTGGACAACTCCGTGGCCCGCGCCGTGACGGTGCTGGTGATCGCCTGCCCGCACGCCCTCGGGCTGGCCATTCCCCTGGTGATCGCCCTGTCCACCGCGCTGTCGGCGAAGGCGGGCGTCCTGGTGAAGGACCGGCTGGCGCTGGAGCGGATGCGGACCGTCGACGCGGTGCTGTTCGACAAGACCGGCACGCTCACCAAGGGGCAGCACACCGTCACCGGCATCGCCGCCGCGGGCGGGACGACGGAGGACGAGGTGCTCCGGGTCGCCGCCGCCGTCGAGGCGGACAGTGAGCACCCCCTCGCCAAGGCGATCGTCGCGGTGGCGTCCGAGCGCGGCCTGCGGGCCGTCGCCCGCGACTTCCGGTCGCTGACCGGCCGGGGCGTGCAGGCCGTCGTCGACGAGACGACCTGGGCGGTCGGCGGCCCCGCCCTCCTGCGGGAGCGTGAGGTGACCGTGCCGGACGAGCTGACCACCGCCGCCGAGGGTTGGTCGAAGCGAGGTGCCGCCGTGCTGCACCTGGTCCGCCTCGCCGACGGCGACCGACCGGTCGCGGTCGGCGCGTTCGCCCTCGAGGACGAGGTCCGGCCGGAGGCCCGCGCGGCCATCGCCGAACTGCGGGAGCAGGGCATCAAGAAGATCGCCATGATCACCGGTGACGCCCGGGCGGTCGCCGAGGCCGTGGCCGCCGACCTCGGGTTCCGGCCCGGCGTCGACGAGGTCTTCGCCGAGGTCCTGCCGGCCGACAAGGACCGGGCGGTCGTCGAGCTGCAGAGCCGGGGCCTGACCGTGGCGATGGTCGGCGACGGGGTCAACGACGCACCGGCCCTGGCCCGCGCCGACGTCGGCCTGGCCATCGGCGCCGGCACCGACGTGGCGATCGAGTCCGCCGGGGTGATCCTCGCGTCGTCGGACCCGCGCGGCGTCACCGGCGTGATCCGGCTGTCCCGGGCGGCGTACCGGAAGATGGTGCAGAACCTGGCCTGGGCCGCCGGCTACAACGTGGTGGCGATCCCGCTCGCCGCGGGTGTCCTCGCCTGGGCCGGGTTCACCCTCAGCCCGGCGGTCGGGGCGGTGCTGATGTCCGCCTCGACGATCGTGGTGGCCGTCAACGCCCAACTGCTGCGCCGGGTCCGGCTGACCCCCGACGAGAGCTGACACCGGCACCGGGCCCGGTCGGGACGCACCGACCGGGCCCCGCCCCGCGTCCGGCGGTACGGCACGATGGCGTGGTGCCTCGACGACGCGTGGACCTGACGTGACCGCCGTCGCGGTGGTGGCCTTCGGCCTCGCCTGGTGGCTCGGTCTGTACCTGATCGCCCGCAACCCCCGGGAGCCGGTCCTGCGCCGCGCCGGGGCGGGCCTGCTCGCGTACGCCCTGGTGCTGGCCTGCGACGGCCTGGCGGTCGCGGCGGGCGGCGAGGCCGGGCGGCGGCTGGCCGAGCTGGGCGGCGGCCTCGCCCATCTGCCGGCCCTGGCCTGGACCGGCGTGCTGCTGCTCCTGCTGCCCGAGCGCCTCGGGGCGCGGGCCCGGCTGGACCGGGTCTGGCGGGCCGCCGCGCCGGTCACCGCCGGGGTGCTGGTGGTCCTCGGCGCGGCCGGGCTGCTCGCCGGGGCGCCGGCCCGCGTGGTGGCCGGCGCGGTGGCCGTCCTGCCGCTGTTCGGCGCGTTCGTGCTGGTGCTGCGGCACCGCCGGGCGTTGCGGCCGGCCGCGCCGGCCGGCGTGACGGTCGTGGTCACCCTCCTGCTCGGCCTCGGCCTGACGCTCGTGCTGCTGCCGGGGGACGTGCTGCCCCGCGCGGTCTCCCTCGCCGGGGTGGGGGTGGACCTCGTGCTGCTGGGTCTCGCGGTGGCCGCGTTCGACGCGTTCGCCGAGGGGGAGACGCTGCGCGCCGACATGGTCCGCTCGGCCCTGGCCGCCGGCGTGGCCGCGGCGCTGTTCGGCGGTCAGGTGGCGGCGGCCTTGCTGGTCGCCCCGCGGTCCGGTCCGGCGGTCGTCGCGCTGCTGTTCGGCACCGTGGCCGCCGCGATCGCCGTCCAGGTGCTCGCCAGCCCGTTCCAGAACGCCCTGGACCGGCTGGCCTTTCCCGGCGCCCCGGCGGTGGCGGAGACGAGGGCCGAGCTGCGCTCGGCGGCGGACGCGCTGCCCCGCCGGGACGGTACGCCGGAGCTGGCCGCGCTGGAGGAGGCGGAGTTCGTCCGGCTCACCCGCCGGGCGCTCAGCCACTACGGCGACCTGGGACGGCTGGTCGCGAGCCCGCTCGCCGCGCACCCCGAGGTCGACAAGCGGCTGGCCGCGCGGGGCGTGGACGGCCAGCCGCTGGATCGCGCCGCCGAGCTGAAGGGCCTGCTGCTGGAGAGCATCACGCGGCTCAAGCCCCGGGAGGGGGAGTTCGGCACCAGCGGGGAGTGGCGCTACTACAACGCCCTCTACTTCTCCTACGTGGTCGGCATCCGCCCGTACCGTCGGCATGTCGAGACGCGGGGGCTGGACGCGACCGGCCGGGAGGCCCTCGCGTGGTTCCGGCGGGACGTCCCGGAGCGGACTCTGCACAACTGGCAGAACGCCGCCGCCCGGCTCGTCGCCGCCGACCTGCGCGGCCGGTTGTAGCAGATCCGCCCGGAATGTTCCTGCCAACTGGCAGCGGATGGCAGTGTGCGGTGTCGTCCTGGCAGCGGATTCCGGCCGACGGTGGTGCTCCCGACGAGAGAGGGAGTCACCATGACCACCGACCTGACCGCCCGCACCGCCGCACCCGCCCGGCAGGACCGGTCGCTGCTGCGCCTGGCCCTGCGGATCGACGCGCTCGCCTCCGGCACCCTGGGGCTCGTGGCCCTGCCCGGGGCCACCGCGCTCCCCGAGCCGCTCGGCCTCCCGACGGCGCTGCTCGTGCCGGTGGGGATCTTCCTGCTCGGGTACGCCACCGCGCTGTGGCTGCTCGCCTCCCGCCCGCGGATCAACCGGCGGCTCGCCGCCGTGGTCGTCGTGGGGAACCTCGTCTGGGCGGTGGACAGTGTCGGCCTGCTCCTCGGGGGCTGGCTCTCGCCGACCGCGCTCGGGGTCGCCGTGGTCGCCGCCCAGGCGGCGGCGGTGGCCGGCTTCGCCGTCCTGCAGTGGGCCGGCCTGCGCCGCGAGCGCTGACGCCGAACCGGCGTCGGCAGCGGGGCCCGGGTGGGAACCCGGGCCCCGTCCGCGCCGAGGTCAGGGCGGCGACGACGCCTCGTCGCCCTGCTCGGGTGGGAAGGCCAGGGCGAGGGTGAGGTCCAGGACCGTGGCGGGATCGTGCAGCCGGTCACCGTACAGCTCGCGCAGCTTGCCCATCCGGTAGCGGACCGTCTGCGGGTGCACGAAGAGGTCGGCGGCGACGTCGTCACGCCGGCCGTGGTGCAGCAGCCATGACCGCAGCGTCTCGGTGAGCCGCTCGGCGGTGGCCGGCGGCAGCGACGCCAGGGGGAGCAGGGCCCGGGCGCGCAGGTCGGCGAGACCCTCCGGGTCCGCGCCGAGCACCAGTTCGGCGAGGTGCTCCTCGGTGTCCAGGGGTGGCCCCTCGGCGGGCGGTCGCCGGCCGAGGGCGAGCGCCCGGGTGACCCGCTCGTAGGACGACGCCGCCCGGGTCCACGGCCGTGCCGGCCCGACCACCGCCCGGCGTCCGTGCAGCACCCGGGCGAGCTGCCGTCGCCGGTCGCCGTGCGTGTCCGGCACCAGCAGCACCGCCAGATCCTCGCCCGGCCCGGCCACCGGAAGGTCGTCGGGCCCCTCCAGCGTGTGTTCGGGCAGCAGCGCCAGCGCCGCCCGCAGGTTCGCCCGGGGCAGCAGTACGACGGTGAGCGTCTGCGGCGGCGGCCAGTCCGCCCGGTCAGCGCTGCGCAGCAGCGCCTCCTCCCGCTCGCCGGCGAGCAACTGCCCGGCGAGGCGTTCCAGGTTGCGGCGCTGGGCGCGGCCGGCGCTGGCCAGCTCGTCGGAGTGGCCGGCCACGCTGGCCGCGGACAGCTCGTCGATGTAGGCGAACATCAGCTCGGCGAACTCGGCCACGGTCGCGGCGGTGAGACCCTCCCGCACGGTGGTGGTGGCCATCTCCCGCCAGGACACCCGGGCGCCGACCCGGTACGCGGCCAGCAGCGCGTCCATGCTCCGGCCGGAGCGGGCCTCCCCGCTGCCCAGGGCGTAGGCGGCCTCCAGGGCCGACACCAGCGGCGTACTCGGGTCGCCGCCCTGCGGGCGTTCGATGAGCTGGAGGAACGTGCCGAGTGCGAGCTGCACGGCGGTCTCGATCTTCTCGCGCATCTGCCCGGTTAGGGTGCCCGAGTAGCTGGGTACCTCGGCCGTGATGGCGGTGATGGTCCGTTCGGCGAGCACCGGCAGCCGGTCCCGCAGCGCTCCGGCTACCCGCTCGTCCAGTTCGAGGTGGGCGGCGCGCCGCGTGGCCTCGAAGCTTTCCGGCACCTTTGTCACCTCCGAACAAAAGAGTCGGCCCGGTTCACCTTCGGAGGTGAAGCTTTTATGCCATTCTGCCGCGACGATCGGGATATGACCACCACCGTCCCCCGGTCTGCCGCCGCACCATCCCTGCGCGGCAGGATCCTGCGGCTCGCCGCGGCGGTCACCACCCCGCTGCTGCCCGACGACTACCTCGACCTGGTCGCGCCCCTGCGCGCCGGTGCGGACCTGCGCGGCCGGATCCTGGACGTCCGGCCGGAGACCGCCGACGCGGCGACCCTGGTGATCCGTCCCGGCCGCGACTGGCGCGGCCACACCCCCGGGCAGTACGTCCGGCTCGGCGTCGACGTCGACGGCGTCCGGCAGTGGCGGGCCTACTCGGTCACGTCCTCGCCGGGCCCGCGTACCGGACCGATCGCGATCACCGTGAAGGCCATCCCCGACGGGGTGGTCAGCAACCACCTGGTCCGCCGCGTACGCCCGGGCACGGTCGTCCACCTCGACCAGGCGCGGGGCGATTTCGTGCTGCCCGCGACGCGGCCGGAGCGGGTGCTGTTCGTGACCGCCGGCAGCGGCGTCACGCCGGTCATGGGCATCCTCCGGTCCGGTGCCCTCGCCGGCGCCGACGTGGTCGTCGTGCACTCGGCCCCCACCCCGGCGGACGTGATCTTCGGCGCGGAACTGCGCGCCCTCGCCGACGCCGGGGCGCTCCGGCTGGTCGAGCGGCACACCGACACCGCCGGGCTGCTCTCCGTCGGCGACCTCGACGCCCTCGTGCCGGACCTCCTCGATCGGGAGACCTGGGCCTGTGGGCCGGTCGGCCTGCTCGACGCCCTGGAGGCGCACTGGGCGGCCGCCGGACGGGCCGACCGGCTGCACACCGAACGGTTCCGGCCGACCGTGGTCACCGCCGGTGAGGGCGGCACGGTCAGCTTCGGCCGCTCCGGTGTCACCGTCGCCGCCGACGGCGCCACCCCGCTGCTCGACGCCGGTGAGGCCGCCGGCGTGCTCATGCCGTCCGGCTGCCGGATGGGCATCTGCTACGGCTGCGTTCTGCCGCTGCGCGAGGGCGCCGTCCGCGACCTGCGCAACGGCGCCCTGACCACGGCGGTTCCCGGGGACGGCGTCCTCATCCAGACCTGCGTGTCGGCCGCGGCCGGCCCCTGCGACATCGACCACTGATCGGAGACACCGACGTGACCGTGATCCAGAAGAAGCCCGTCAACCCGATCGCCCACCTCACGGCCGAGGACATCGAGATCATCGGCAAGGAACTCGACGCGATCCGCGACCGCGTGATCGCCGACCGGGGCGAGCGGGACGCGCGCTACATCCGCAAGGTCATCAAGACCCAGCGGAGCCTGGAGATGGGCAGTCGGGCGGTGCTGCTCTTCTCGCTGTTCCCGCCGGCCTGGGTGGTGGGCACCGCGGGGCTGACGGTCGCCAAGATCCTGGAGAACATGGAGGTCGGGCACAACGTCCTGCACGGCCAGTGGGACTGGATGCGCGACCCGAAGATCCACTCGACCACCTGGGAGTGGGACCACGTCTCCCCGGCCGACCAGTGGAAGCACTCGCACAACCAGTTGCACCACACGTACACCAACGTCCTCGGCAAGGACAACGACCTCGGGTACGGCATCATGCGCGTCGACGAGGACCAGAAGTGGCACCCGATGCACCTCGGCCAGCCGCTGTGGAACTTCATCAACGCCTGCTTCTTCGAGTACGGCATCGCCGCGTACGACCTGGAGCTGGGCAAGAACCTGCAGAAGGGCCGGCACAAGGCCCCGGAGTTCCGGGCCCGGGCCCGCGCGGTCGGCCGCAAGATCCGTCGCCAGGTCCTCAAGGACTACGTCATCCACCCGCTGCTGTCCGGTCCGTCCTTCCTCAGCACGCTCGCCGCGACCTTCACCGCCAACCTGCTCCGCAACCTGTGGAGCCACTCGGTGATCATGTGTGGGCACTTCCCGGAGGGCGTGGAGACCTTCTCCAGGACGTCGATCGAGGGCGAGACGCGCGGTGAGTGGTACCTGCGGCAGATGCTCGGCTCGGCCAACATCAGCGGCAGCCGGCTGATGCACATCATGACCGGCAACCTGTCGTTCCAGATCGAGCACCACCTCTTCCCGGACCTGCCGAGCAACCGCTACCAGGAGATCGCCCCCGAGGTGCGGGCGCTGTTCGACCGGTACGGGCTGAAGTACGTCACCGGCTCGCTGCCCCGGCAGGTCTTCTCCGCGTGGCACAAGGTGATCCGGCTCTCGCTGCCCAACCGGCGCACGGCCACCCCGGTCGACGACCGGCGCGCCCCCGCCCTGGCCTCCGCCAACGCCTGACCGCACCGACCAGCCCACCTGGTTCGCGCAACATCCCGGATGTAGTGGCCTCGAAGGACCGCCGATGCCACTACATCCGGGATCGGGTGCGACCCTGTCCGGGCGGAGCGCGGTTCGCTCAGCGCGCGGCGACGGCGTCGTCGTAGAGCCGCTCCAGCCGTCGGGTCTGCGCGTGCAGGTCGAAGCGGTCCTCGACGTGCCGGCGCCCCTCCCGGCCCAGCCGGTCCCGCAGCGTCCCGTCGCCGAGCAGCCGTCGGATGTTCGCGGCGAGGGCGTGCCGGTCGCCCTCGGCCCCGAGCAGGCCGGTCTCGCCGTGCACCACGGCCTCCGGGATGCCGCTGTGGTACGTCGACACCACCGGCAGCCCGAGGCTCGCCGCCTCCAGGACGGTCGTCGGCAGCCCCTCGGTGTCGCCGTCGGGCGCCGTCTTCGAGGGCGCGGCCAGCAGCTTCGACGCGGCGAGGTGGCGGGCGACCTCGGCCGGCGGCTGCGCGCCCAGGAACGTGGCGTCCAGGCCGAGGTGCGCGGCGCGTGCCCGTAGCGGCTCCTCCAGCGGTCCGCTGCCGATGAACACCACGCGGGGCCGCTCGGGTGCCAGCAGGCCGACCGCCTCGACCAGGTCGTCGATGCCCTTCTTCGCCACGAACCGGCCGACGAAGGCGACGTCCCAGCGCTTCGGACCGGCGGCGGGCGCGGCCGGCACCGGTACGCCGATGTGGTGCACCCGTACCTTCGCGGGGTCCGCACCGAGGGCGACCGCCCGGTCCCGGATGAACCCGCTGACCGCGATGACCAGCGCGGCCCGGTCGAACGCCTCGCCCAGGTTGCGGCGCTGGCGGGCGCCGCGCAGACCGGGCAGCGCGGGCTGGCGGGTGACGTCCTGCCCGTGCAGGGTCACCACCAGCGGGACACCGAGGGCGGCGGCGGCCCGGCTGACCAGCCACCCGTCACCGCCGAAGTGGGCGTGCACCACCGTCGGCCGCAGCGCGGCCAGCGTCCGGGTGAGCCGGCCGGAGCGGCCGGTCACCTTGAGCGCGAGCAGGTCGCGACTGCCCCGGGCGCCGTCACCGAAGGCGAGCACATCGGTGTCCCGGGACAGCGGCGAGGCCACCCGGACCGCACCCAGGTAGGACGGCCGCCAGGTGGTCAGCGCGTCCGCCTGGTTGCGGACGAACGTCTCGGAACCGGGGAGCAGGTGGCTGCGCCAGACGACGACGCGGGGAGCGGTCGCGGAGGAGGTCACGGTCGACGATCCCACGCCGGGGGCGCGCCCACCGGAGGGACCTGCGCCGTGAGGACGCGGTCGACGACCGCCGCCGGCCGCGCCGACGCGACGGGACGGCGGCGGCGGCGGTCGAGGATCCGGTCCCGCACGGCGTGGCGCAGCTGCGGCGTGATGAGCCAGATCTGGAGGTACGTCAGGTAGTCGACCGCGCTGGGACGGCCGTTGCGGCGGGCGTCGGCCAGCAGCATCCGGAACACCGTCAGGCTGCGCGTCGTCGCCGCCATCGACGCGACGATGCTCATCGCGATGGCCGCGTACGCCTTCGGGGTGAGCAGCGGCCGGCTCGCCCGCAGCCACTCCCACTGCGCCTCCCAGGGCGACGAGAGGCTGATCCGGGGACGGTCCTCGTCCTGGTGCCACAGCACCAGCGGCTCGGGTGCGATCAGCAGCGCGACGTCGTCGTGGGCCAGGGCGCGCAGCGTCCAGTCCAGCTCCTGCTGGCGGCGCAGGCCGACGGTGAACGGGACGCGCCGCAGCAACTCGGTGGGCGCCATGATGGTGGACGTCTGGATGAAGCCGTCACCGTGGAAGAGCCCGCGCCGGACGGTGAGGTACTCGCAGATCGGTTCGCCCGGCTCGGGCAGCCGCCGGGGCAGCACGAACTCGGCCCGTGGGGTGCGGTTGACCAGCCGGCTGCCGACGATCGGCAGCGGCACCGACGCGGTCGCGGCCAGCGCCAGCTGCGTCTCCAGCTTCCGGGGCAGCCACTCGTCGTCGTCGTCCAGCAGCGCCGTCCAGCGTCCCCGGGCGGCCCGGACGCCGACGTTGCGGGCGTTCGGCGCGCCACCGCGCTCCGGCAGCGGCAGGACGCGCAGGCGGGGATCCTCGACCCCGGCGAGGGCCGCCTGCGTGTCGGCGTCCGCGCCGTCGACGACGACGAGCACCTCGATCTCCCGCACCGACTGGGCCAGCGCGCTGCGCACGGCCCGGGTGACGAGGTCCGGCCGGTCACAGGTCGGGATGACGACGCTGACGTCAGGTGTACGCGACATGAATTTCCGCCTACTCATTGATGGCGGCCACGTTCCGAATTCCCGTTGCCGGCCGGAATGGACGGTGCGGAGAAGCGGGGCGGCGCGGTACGCACGACCTAACCGGCACCGGGGAAAAGGCGGGTGAGGAACAGGAGTCCAGTACGTATACAGCCGGATATCAGATGCTTGCCGCCCTGTTCAGAGCGCCTTTGTGCGGCGCCGTGAGCCGTGGCCGGGCGCGATTTCGCCGGCCCGGAACTGCCGTACACTCGCCGGGCACCGACTCGGGACACGATGAATCGGAGAACCATTCGTGCAGTTCGACGGCACCACTTCCGGTGACAGTGCCGGCCGCGTGGTCATGCTCGTGGACAACGGGGTCGAGGGGGACTCCCGCGTGCAGAAGGCGGCCCGGTCGGCGGCCGAGGCGGGCTGGGAGGTCACGCTGCTGGGCTGTGCGCGTACCGACACCGAGCGGGACTGGCGTCTCGGCCCGGCGCACGTGCGGGTGCTGCCGATGGGCGGACCCGCTCCGGCCGGGGCGGCGCCGCGCGGTGTGCGTGGCCTGCGGCGGCGCCTGGTCGACCGGGGTGGGCTGCCGCTGCGGGCGGCGCGACTCGCCCGCCGTCCGGTTGAGCACGCCCAGGTCGCCCTGTGGCGGACGGTGCAGGGCGACCGGGCCTGGCGGCGGCTGGAGCCGGGCCTGTGGACCTACGAGCGCACGTTCGGCCCGGTGCTCGACGCGCTGGCACCGGACCTGGTCCACGCCCACGACTTCCGCATGCTCGGGGTGGCCGCCCGTGCGGTACGGCGGGCCCGCGACGCCGGCCGCGACGTCCGCCTGGTGTGGGACGCCCACGAGTGGCTGCCCGGGGCCAAGCCCCGGCGCGACAACGTGCGGTGGTTGCCCGCCCACCTGGCCTACGTGCGGGAGTACGTCGGTGCGGTCGACGCCGTGGTCACCGTGTCGGACACCCTCGCCGACCTGCTGCGCGCCGAGCACGACCTGACCGAACCGCCGACCGTGCTGCTCAACGCCCCGGTGGTCGCCGAGGTCCCGCCCGCCGACGCCCGGCCGGTGCCCGACCTGCGGCAGTTCTGCGGCGTCGGCCGCGACACCCCGCTGCTGGTCTACAGCGGCGCGATGGCGGTGCAGCGGGGCGTCGGCGACGTGGTGGCGGCACTGCCCCGACTGGACGGTGTGCACCTCGCGCTCGTGGCCGGGGACCCGTCCGCCGCGTACGTCCTCGAGGTGCGCGCCGCCGCCGCGCGGCTCGGTGTCGCCGACCGGGTGCACGTGGTGCCGTACGTGCCGCACGGGCAGGTCTCGGCGTTCCTCGGCGCGGCCGACGTCGGGCTGATCCCCATCCACCACTGGCCGAACCACGAGATCGCGCTGATCACCAAGTTCTTCGAGTACGCGCACGCGCGACTGCCCATCGTGGTCAGCGACGTGCGGACGATGGCGGAGACCGTCCGCGCCACCGGTCAGGGCGAGGTGTTCCGGGCCCGGGACGTCAGCGACCTCGTCCGCGCGATCCGCGCCGTGCTGGCCGACCCGCGGCGCTACCGGAGCGTCTACGACGGGCCGGACTCGCCGCTGCCCGGCTGGACCTGGGAGGCGCAGGCCGGTCGGCTCGACGCGCTCTACCGTCGCCTGCTCGACAGCGCCGCCTCCTCCGGGACCAAGGCGACCCGGCGATGAGGACGCCGGACGTCAGCGTGGTGGTGGCGGTCTACAACACCATGCCGTACCTGACCCGCTGCCTGACCTCGCTGGTCGACCAGACCATCGGACTGGACCGGTTGCAGGTCGTGGCCGTCGACGACGGGTCCACCGACCGCAGCGGCGCCGAGCTGGACCGCTTCGCGGCCCGCCACCCCGGCGTGTTCACCGTCCTCCACCAGCCGAACTCGGGCGGACCCGCCGGCCCCTTCAACCGCGGGCTGGACGTGGCCACCGGCCGGTACGTGTTCTTCGTCGGCGCCGACGACCACCTGGGCCGCGACGCCCTGCGCCGGTTGGTCGAGGCGGCCGACGAGTGGCGGTCCGACGTGGTGCTCGGCAAGGTCGTCGGCGTCAACAGCCGGCACATCTACCAGGACATCTTCGCCCGTACCGAACCGGACCTGGACCTGTTCGACTCGCCGCTGCCCCGGTCGCTGGCCAACACCAAGCTGTTCCGCCGGGAGCTGCTGGAACGGCACCGGATCCGCTACCCGGAGAGCATGCCGATCGGCAGCGACCTGCCGTTCACGCTTCAGGCCTGCTACCGGGCGCGGCGCATCTCGGTGCTGGCCGACTACGAGTACTACCACGCCGTCCGCCGGTTCAGCGGCACCAACATCACCTACCTGAGCCGGCACGCGGACCGGCTGCGCACGGTCGAGGCGACCACCGCGTTCGTCGCCGACCTGATCGGCCCCGGCAAACAGCGCGACGCGGTGCTGGGCCGCCGCTTCGACCACGAGATCGCCAAGCTGATCGAGGACGACCTGCTCCGCCTGGACCGGGACACCCAGCAGCTCGTGCACGCCGGCGTGGGCCGGCTGGTCGCCGCGTACCTGACCGACGACATCGCGCTTCAGCTCAACGCGGAGACCCGCATCCGGTTCGCGCTGACCCGCGACGGCACGCTGGACGACCTGCTCGCCGTCATCCGGCAGGACGCCCGGACGGGCGTGCCCGCCACCGTCGTCGACGGCGACCGGCGGTACGCCGCGTACCCCGGCTTCCGGGCTCCGGGCCGCAGCGTGCCCGACTCCTGCTTCGACGTGACGACCGCCCCGGACTGGGCCGTGAAGCTCGACGTCACGGCGTTGGCCTGGGAGACCGACGCCCGGGGGGAGCGGATCCTCGCGATCACCGCCGGCACGCCGGTGCCGGACCTGACGGCGCTGGGCGTCGACCGGATCAGCGTCAGCGCCGAGGAGATCCCGGGGGAGACGGAGGAGCTCGCGGCCGGTCCGGACGGTACGACGCTGCGGATCCGCTTCCGGGCCGCCGACCTGCTCGCCGGCGCCGGGCCCACCGGGCGGCGCCGGGCCGTATCCGCCCAGGTCGGTGCCTTCGACCCCGGCCTCGCGCAGGGCGTCAACCGGGCCACCGGCGAGGGCGGTTCCACTGCGCTGCGCGCCCCCCGCCTGCGCGCGACCGCGCCGCTGCTGCGCCGGAGAGGCACCCGCCTGTACGTGATCACCCCGGTCCTCGACGAGTCGGGCCGCCTGATGATCTCGGTGGTGCCGATCACGCCGAACCGGGTCATGGCCCAGATCCGCCGAACCCTCCGCCGCCACTAATCCCCCACCCCGTCCCGCCCCACCCCCTGTCCCCACCCCGGCCCCGCGCTCCCGCCCCCTCTCCGCCGCGATCTTGCAGTTTCGGTCGCTTGTTTGTCCTCTTTGTGGCCTATGCCGCGGCACAAAGTGCAAGATCGCGGGCGGGGCGGGATCGGGGGGTCGGGGGTGGTCCGGTGGCGGTGGGGTGGTTCGGGTGTCAGACTTTGGCTGGTCACTGCCGGGTGGAGGGCGGAGATCATGTCGGAGCAGGACACCGTCGAGCGCTTCGGCGCCCGTGTCACCATCGTGGACCCCGACGCCCTCCTGGCGGCGGCCCGCACCGAGCCGGTCGAGTTGCTACTGGGCAGCGACTTCCCGCCGCCGGTCACCGGCGTGCGGATCACCCTGCGCCCGGACACCGCCGACCGGATGCTGCGGATGGTCGCCGAGATCCGTACCGGAGCGGGGGACCGCACGGCCGACGCCGCCCTACGCTGGCTCGCCCTCGGCATGGCCAGCCCGGCCGGTGTGCTCCTGGTGCGGCGGCTCGCCGCGACCGGTGTCGCCACCGGGTCGCTGGGCGTGCGGGTGGGCCGGATGGCCGCCGAGGCGTCCCGGCGGCTCGGCCTGGACGACCCGTCCCACACGACGGTGGTGGACCGGCCCCCGGCCGCCGACCCCGCCGCCGCGGCGGTGCTCGCCGAGGCCGAGGCGCTGGACCTGCGCCCCGAGGTCGTCGACGCGCCGTCCGCCGCCGGCCGGACCGTCACCGTACGGGTCGAGGTGCCCGTCGCGACGGTCGCCCCGGCGCACCTGGGGGCGACCGTCGCCGTGGTGCTCCAGGTGGTGCGGGACCTCGCCGGCGACGACCCCGAGCCCCGGGTCCTGCGCGGACGGACGTACGTGCTGCGGCGTCCGGCGGGCACGACCCCGCCGCCGCGTCCGGCGGCCCCCCGCAGCGAGTCGGTGACCCTCGACCAGGTCGGCGGCCTCGACGAGGTGGTCGCGCGGTTCCGGGAGATCGCGATCTCGTTCCGCCACCCGGACGTGATGGCACGGTGGGGAGCGCGCCGGCCGCAGGGCATCCTGCTGTACGGCCCGCCCGGCACCGGCAAGACCATGCTGGCCCGCGCGCTGGCCAACGAGATCGGGGCGAACTTCAAGGAGATCCGCACCCCCGAGATCCTGGACAAGTGGCTCGGCGGCTCGGAGCGCAACATCAAGCAGATCTTCCGCGAGGCCCGCCGCTACCGGGAGCCCACGGTGCTGCTGTTCGACGAGTTCGACAGCATCATCAGCTACGCCGGGGCCGGTGGCGACGCGGCCAGCCAGGCGGTCAACGCGGTGGCCGGGATCTTCAAGCAGGAGATGAACACCCTAATCGAGGAGAACCCGAACGTCATCGTCGTGGCCACGACCAACTTCCCGCAGCGGGTGGACGCCTCCCTCGTCCGCTCCGGCCGCTTCGACGTCAAGCTCTCGATCCCGACACCCGACGAGGGCGGCCGGGCGGAGATCATCGCCAAGATGATCCGGGAGCTGGTGGACCGGCACGCGGGGCCGGGCTTCCGGATGTTCGCCGACGACGTCGACCCCGCGGCCCTGGCCGCGGTCAGCCCGGGCCTGACCGGCGCGGACATCCGCGAGGTACTGCGCCGCGTCCAGCTCGCCAAGGCGATGAGCGAGGCGACCGGTGGTGCGCCGGCCGGTCCGATCAGCCAGGATGACCTGCGGGAGGGCATCGTCGGGCTGCGCCGCGGCTGAGCGTCCGCCCGGTCCGGCCCGACGGAAGGAGACCCCCGTGTCGTCCACCCTGCTCTCCCGGCGTGACCTGCGGTTCCTGCTGCACGACTGGCTGGACGTGACCCGGCTGACCGAGCGTCCCCGCTACGCCGAGCACTCCCGCGACACGTTCGACGCGGTGCTGGACCTCGCCGAGCGGGTGGCGACCGAGCGGTTCGCCCCGCACAACCGGGCCGCCGACCGCACCGAACCCACCGTGCACGAGGGCCGGGTGCGGATGATCCCGCAGGTGAAAGAGGCCCTCGACGCCTTCGCGCAGACGGGTCTGCTGGCCGCGACGATGGACTCCTCGATCGGCGGGATGCAGCTGCCGCACGTCGTGCAGGCCGCCTGCTTCGCCTGGTTCCAGGCCGCGAACGTGGCCACGTCCGCGTACCCGTTCCTGACCCTCGGCAACGCGAACCTGCTGCTGGCGCACGGCAGCGCCGAGCAGGTGGACACCTGGGTCCGGCCGATGGTGGAGGGTCGCTTCTTCGGCACGATGTGCCTGTCCGAGCCGCACGCCGGCAGTTCCCTCGCCGACGTCACCACACGCGCCGAGCCGCAGGACAACGGTACGTACCGGCTGTACGGCACCAAGATGTGGATCTCCGGTGGGGACCACGAGCTGGCCGAGAACATCGTCCACCTGGTGCTGGCCCGCATTCCCGGCGGCCCACCCGGGGTGAAGGGCATCTCGTTGTTCATCGTGCCGAAGGTGCTGCTCGACGACGACGGCGCGCTCGGCGCCCGCAACGACGTGGTGCTGGTCGGCCTCAACCACAAGCTGGGCTACCGGGGCACCACCAACACGCTGCTGAACTTCGGCGAGGGTGTGCACCGGCCCGGCGGTCGTCCCGGCGCCGTCGGCTACCTGGTGGGGGAGCCGCACCAGGGCCTGGCGCAGATGTTCCACATGATGAACGAGGCGCGCATCGGGGTCGGTGCCGGCGCCACCGCGCTCGGCTACACCGGCTACCTCAAGTCGGTCGAGTACGGCCGGCAGCGCCCGCAGGGACGGCCGGTAGCCGACAAGGACCCCACCGCACCGCAGGTGCCGATCGTGGCCCACGCCGACGTGCGCCGGATGCTGCTGGCGCAGAAGAGCTACGTGGAGGGCGCGCTCGCGCTGATCCTCTACTGCGGACGCCTGCTCGACGAGGAGCGGACCGCACCGGACCCGGCCGACCGGGAGCGGGCGCACCTGCTGCTGGAGCTGCTCACGCCGATCGCGAAGAGCTGGCCGTCGCAGTGGTGCCTGGCCGCGAACGACCTGGCGATCCAGGTGCACGGCGGGTACGGCTACACCCGCGACTACGACGTCGAGCAGCACTGGCGGGACAACCGGCTCAACGCCATCCACGAGGGCACCCACGGCATCCAGGCGCTCGACCTGCTCGGCCGCAAGGCGACCATGGCCGGTGGCGCCGGTCTTGCCCTGCTCCTCGACACGATCCGCGCCACCGTCACCCGGGCCTGGAAGGCCGAGGGGGAGGCCGCCGAGCTGGCCGGGGCGCTCGGTGCCGCCCTGGACCGGGTCGCCCTGGTCACCCGCCGCCTGTGGAGCACCGGCGACCCGGAGGTGGCGCTGGCCAACGCCAGTGTGTACCTGGAGGCGGTCGGGCACGTGGTGATCGCCTGGATGTGGCTGGAGCAGCTCCTCGCCGTGGAGGGGGCGGACGAATCGGACGGGGACTTCCTCGCCGGCAAGCGGCAGGCCGCCCGCTACTTCTTCCGGTACGAGCTGCCCCGCACCGGCCCGCAGTTCGACCTGCTGGAGAGCCTCGACCGGACCACCCTGGACATGCGCGACACCTGGCTCTGACCTGCTCCACCGGCGCAAGCAGGGCTAGTTCGCCGCCGGCAGCGGCGATAGGTGCACGGATCTTGACTGGTCGCGGCCCGGATGGTCCGGCTGTTCAGGGCCGCGACGGTGAGACCGTCGTTGGTATCTTCGGCGGCATGAGTGGGAGCCAGAGGTCTGGTAGCCGCAGAAGGCGACGGCAGGTCAGCGAGGAGGAACGCGCCGCGGCGGTGGGGGACTACCGTGAGTCGGTCGACCGATTGCAGCACACGGCCTACCGGAATCTGCGGCAGAGCGTCGCCTACGCCACGATCTTCGTTGCGGTGACGGCCACCTGGATGCTCTTCATCGGTCAGGCCACGCCGGCGAGCTTCCTGTGGTACGGGGTGGCGATTCTCAGTGGCGCGTTCGGCCTGGCCACCTACGTCGTCCGGGAGCCGCGTGCGCGGCTGTACGTTCTCGCGGTCGCCGTCGCTCTCGCGGTGGTGGGTGTGACCGGCATCTTTCTCGCGGACTAGGCGGTCACCGATGACGCTGTCCGTTGAACCGGAAGCGCTGGTCGGCTTCGCCCGGCAGGTCGATCGTGCCGCCGCCGACGTGCGGGAGATCCGCGCCTACCTCAATCGTCACGCCGACGTCGCGACGGGCGGCGAGCAGATTCAGATCGCCAGAGCCGCCCACGAGCACGCCGTGGACGTCATCGACAGCACCCTCAACCGGCTGGCCTGCCTCCTGGAGAACTCCGCTCCCGAACTGCGAGCCTCCGCCGGCTACTACCGCACGACCGACCTGGCCAACGCCGACCTTCTCGACCGGACCCTGCCACCAGCGCTCGACCGGTGCATCACCCCTCTGGAACTGGAGTTGGCGAACAACCCGTGCACCCCGGCGGACTTCGTCGACGTCCGAGACGTTCGCGGTCATCTCGACACTCCGGGAGACCCCGACAAGCCCGCGAACGCCCTGGGCTGGATGGACCACATCAGCCCCGCCAACTGGCTCAACGAGGTCTTCGACCGCGTCTTCGGTTTCGACCCCATCGGCAGGCTTCAGAGCCAGGTCTCCGGAGACTGGGAAGCCCTCGCCAGGATGGGGCCGGTCGTGGACAACGTGGGTGGCGCCCTGCACGACCTGGCCTACAACGTCCAGTCCGGCACCACCACCTTGCGTCCCCTCTGGCACGGAGTGGCCGGAGACGGCGCCTTCCGCTACTTCACCACCACGGCCAACGCCACCGCCGACCTCCGGGCCCCCCTGTCCGCCATCAGCAAGGCATACCGGGAGATGGCCGACGCCGTCTGGTCCGCCGGTGAAGCTCTCGGGGGTGTCGTCAAGAGCCTCGTCGACGCCGCCATCATCACCGGAGTCGCCGCCGCTGCCGGTACCGTCACTGCGCAAACTGGCGTCGGCGCGCTCGTCGGCTACGGCGTTGCCGCCGCGGAGGTCGCGAACATGTTCCGGCTCTGGGGGGAGGCGACCAAACTCTGCCAGCAAATCGCCGCCGCCGTCTTCGTCTTCCGCGCCGCCCTCACCCGCGAACTCAGTGACCTCGACACCGTCGCCCTTCCCGCACTCCCCGGTGGTGGCCGCTACGACCACCCCCTCGCCGGCGCGAGGGCGTGACCGTCATGGACCACCAGGACGACATCACCGACGGCGACGAGCAACGAACCCGGGCCCTTCGCCGGGTCCTGGACCAGCTCGCCCGCAGCGACAGTCCGCTACTCCGCGAGATGGCGACCGCGGTCCTGGACGGCAGACTCACCCTCCGCCAGGCCGCAACCAGCGAACCCTACGGCACGGAGCTGACAGCACCCTTCCAGACCTTCTGGAGCCGCTATCAGGAGATGACCCCCGAGGAGCGGGAGGACCTCGCCTCCCGCTCGTCGCTGCTCGGGTGATGTCGCGCTGACAACTCAGTCGGCGAGCAGGCGGTCGCGGACCTCGCGACGGAGGATCTTGCCGATCTGGGAGCGTGGCAGGTCTTCCACCACAACGACCCGACGCGGCACCTTGTACCCGGTGAGGTGCGTCCGGCACGCCGTGCGGATCCCCGCCTCGTCCAGGGTGCAGTCGGTGTGCAGGACCACCACGGCGACGACCTCCTCGCCGCCGCTGTCGGAGGGCAGCCCCACGGCGGCGGCGTCGTGGACGCCCGGCACCCGGCGCAGCGCCTCCTCCACCTCCGACGGGTACACGTTGAAGCCGCCGGTGATGATCAGTTCCTTGATCCGGTCCACCACGGTCACGAAACCGTCGTCGTCCATCACCACGATGTCCCCGGTGCGCAGCCAGCCGTCGGGCAGCAGCACCGCCGCCGTCTCCTCCGGCCGCCGCCAGTAGCCGGCGAACACCTGCGGACCCCGGATCAGCAGCTCGCCGGCCTCGCCCGGGGCGCGGTCGCGGGTCGGGTCCGCCGGGTCGACGATCCGGACCTCCGTGGACGGGAACGGTACGCCCACCGTCCCGGGCCGGCGGGCCGGCGACACCGGGTTGCCCAGGGCCACCGGGGAGGTCTCGGTCATCCCGTAGCCCTCCACGAGCAGCCCGCCGGTCACCGACTCCCACAGCTCCACCGTGGCCGGTGGCAGCGCCATCGCGCCGGAGATGGCGTACCGGGCCGAGGTGAGGTCCACCCCGCGTTCGCGGGCGGCGGTGGCCAGCTTCTCGTAGATCGGCGGGACGGCGGGCAGGAACGTCGGCGGGCGGCGGCGGACCGCGGCGAGGGTCTGGTCCAGGTCGAAGCGGGGGAAGAGCACCAGGGTCGCCCCGATGCTCACCGAGAAGGTGAGGCAGAGCGTCAGGCCGTAGGCGTGGAACAGCGGCAGCACCGCGTACACCGTCTCGGCGCCGTCGCGCAGACCGGGCACCCACGCGCGGCCCTGCGCGGCGTTGGCGCGCAGGTTGCGGTGGGTGAGGACGGCGCCCTTCGGCGTGCCGGTGGTGCCGCCGGTGTACTGCAGCAGCGCGGTGTCGTCCGGTCCCGGCGCGGGGTGGTCGGCGGCGAGCGGGCCGGCGGCGGTGACCAGCTTCTCCCAGGACAGCGCGCCGGGCGCGGGCCCGGTCATGGCGGCGCGGGTGGCGCGGGCCGCCGGCAGCGGCAGCTGCAGCGCCCAGCGCTTGAGCCGGGGCAGGGCGCGGCTGAGGTCCACCGCGACCACCGTCTCCACGGCGGTGGCGCCGGCGGTACGCAGGACCAGCGGCGCCATCCGGTCCCAGACCACCGCGACCCGCGCGCCGTGGTCGGCGAGCTGGTGGGTGAGCTCCTGCTCGGTGTAGAGCGGGTTGTGCTCCACCACGACGGCGCCGAGCCGCAGCACCGCGTAGAAGGCGACGACGTGCTGCGGGCAGTTCGGCAGGACCAGTGCGACCCGGTCGCCGCGCCCGACACCCAGCCGGCGCAGTGCCTCCGCCGCCCGCTCCACCTGGCCGGCGAGGTCCGCGTACTTGGTGGTGGCGCCGTAGAAGTCCAGCGCCTCGCGGGCACCGAACCGGCGTGCCGAGTTCCGCAGCAGGTCCACCAGGGACTCCTCCGACGACGGAATGGTCGCCGGCACGTCCGGTGCGTAGCTGCGCAGCCAGGGCCGTTCGCTCAGGTCCATGTGTCTCTCCTCACGGTGCCACCCAGTCGCCTACCCCACGGTAACCTACGGTCCCGTAGGTATCTGGGCCGGCCGGTGTCAGCGCTGCGCGACGTAGACCGTGTTGGCCGACTCCCCGCCGGTCAGCGGGTTGGGGAAGCGGACCACGTGGGCCCGCGCGGTGCGGAACACCGCGCCGAGAACCTTTTCGAACTCGGCGTCCGGCGGGTCGTCCGACCACAGCGCGAACACCCCGTCCGGGTGCAGGTGTGCGGTCAGCCGGCGCAGGCCCTCCGGCGTGTAGAAGGCGGCGTGGCTGGGGTGCAGCACGTTGCGGGGGGAGTGGTCCACGTCCAACAGGACGGCGTGGAACCGCCGTGCCGCGTCGTCCGGGTCGAAGCCCGTGCCCTCGGCGACGGCCGCGAAGAAGTCCGCCCGCGCGAAGCGCGTCCGCGGGTCGGTGGCCAGCCCGGCGGCGAAGGGGAGCAGCTCACGCCGGTGCCAGTCGATGACGTCCTCGACCGCCTCTACCACCACCAGCGAACGGACCCGGTCGTCGTCGAGCGCGGTGCGGGCGGTGAAGCCGAGGCCGAGGCCGCCGACCACCACGTCGAGGTCCCCTCCGGCCAGCGCGGCCAGCCCCAACCGGGCCAGCTCGATCTCCGCCACCGGGAAGAGGCTCGACATCAGGTACTCGTCGTCGAGCTTCACCTCGTACACCTCGACGCCGAGCGTCGGGTCGCGGCGCCGGCGCAGGCTGACGGCGCCGATCGGGGTTTCCCGCCAGGCCAGTTCCTCGAATCGTGCGCCCATCCGCCGGATGCTACCGGGATGCGGGCCAGTGCTCCGCCCTTAGGGCGGGGGTGAAGGGCCGCGCTGGGAGTGCCGCCAAGGTCTGGGCGGTGCCTTGGACCGGGCGGTTCTGCTGCTCGATGTACTGACGCACGGGACCTGTGCGTCGTCGGTCTCGGCCGGACCCGGCTGGCGAAGTCCGTGCATGACGCCGGTTGGGCGGCGTTCACGCGCATGTTGGAGTACAAGGCCGCCCGGTACGGGCGCACCTTCGCAAAGATCGACCGGTTCGCGCCCACGTCGCAGACGTGCTCGGCGTGCGGCCGGCTCGACGGTCCCAAGCCGCTGAACGTCCGATCGTGGACCTGCCCCTGCGGGGCCATCCACGACCGGGACGTCAACGCGGCGATCAACGTGTTGGCCCAGGGACGCTGGGACAACTCAAACGCCTGTGGAGCGCAGGTAAGACCGGCACTCGTGCCGGCACCGCGCGACGAAGCAGGAATCCGCCCGGACGCCGCGTGTTCCACGCGCAGCGTGGAGGGAATCTCCGTCCTTTAGGGCAGAGAGATCGTCAAGCGGTAGGGCCGGGACATCCCGCATTCATCCCGCGTCGTCGGGTATGCCGGACAGTCGAGGCCGCCGACCGGCGGCCGGACAGGGAGTACGTGGACGTGGCGGACATGCTGGCCGGACGGCTGCACCTGGAGGACCGGACGCTGCGGTTGGAGTCGGTACCGGTGCCCGAGCCGCAGCCGGGACAGGTGCGGATCAAGGTGATGGCGGCCGGGGTGTGCCTCTCCGACGTGCACCTGATCGACGGCACGCTGACCCCGCTCTACCTCCCGGGCGACGTGGTGACGCTGGGACACGAGGTCGCCGGGGTGGTCGAGGCCCTCGGTGACGGCGTCGAGGGCTGGCAACCGGGCCAACGGGTGCTGCTCCAGGCCGGGGAACGGGACCAGCGCGGCACCATCTTCACCCGGGGCGTCGACTACGACGGCGGCTGGGCCGAGTACGCCGTGGCCAGCCGGGACACCCTGGTGCCGATCCCCGACGACCTGCCGTTCGAGCAGGCGTGCATCATTCCCGACGCGGTCTCCACCCCGTGGGCGGCGGTGACCGACACCGCGCGTACCCGTCCCGGGGAGGCGGTCGCGGTCTGGGGCGTCGGTGGTCTCGGTGCCCACGCCGTACAACTGCTCCGCGTCGTCGGCGCGGCGCCGGTGATCGCGGTCGAGCCGCTCGCCGCCGCGCGCGACCGGGCCCTCGTGCTCGGCGCGGACGCGGCCCTCGACCCGGCGGACCCGGCGTTCCGGGACACGGTCCTGGCCCTGACCGCCGGGCGGGGGCTGGACGTGGCGTTCGACTTCGCCGGCGTGACCCCGGTCCGGGAACAGGCGCTGACCGTTCTCGGCCGGCGGGGACGGCTGGTGCTCGCCGGAATCGCCAACAAGCCGGTCACGATCCCGTCGGACAGCTCGTTCAACTACTTCCAGCAGGCGATCCTCGGCCACTACGGCTCCGAGGCCGAGCACGTCGAGCAGTTGGTGTCGCTGACGCGGCAGAAGCGGCTGGACCTCAGCGGGTCGATCAGCGACGTGCTGCCGCTGGCCGAGGCGGAGCAGGCGGTGGAGCGGGTGCACAGCAAGCAGGGCAACCCGATCCGGCTGATCCTGCGCCCTTGAACCGTGCCCGGGTCGCCGTCACCCGGCCGCTTCCGGCCGGGTGGCGACGACCGGCATGAGGACGGCCAGTCCGACGGTCAGCGCGAGGCCCGCTGCCCGGCGGTCGGGCCCGTACGCAGCTGACCGACGACGGTGTCGAGGTCGCAGCTGGCGCCGCGGTTGTAGGGCAGCTTGCCGAGCAGCATCCCCATCGCGCAGGTGTTGGTCACCGCGGCGAAGGTCAGCCCGGCGCCGATGAAACCGGCGACCCACTTCAGACCGGGCACGAGGACCGAGCCCAGGATGCTGACCAGGACGATCGAGCCGGCGACCAGGCGGACCTGCCGTTCGAGGTCCCAGCGCGCGGCGCCCCGGTTCAGCGGCGCGTCGGCGGCCTGCCAGGCCATCATGCCGCCGCCCAGGACCTTGAGGTTGGGCAGCCCCACCCCGGCGAGGGTCTGTTCGGCCTGGGCGGCGCGGGCGCCCGAACGGCAGATCAGCACCACGTCCTCGTTGAGGTGGTTGCGCAGTTCCTCGCGGTGCTCCTTCAGCAGGTCGAGCGGCACGTTGTAGGCGCCGGGGATGTGCGAGGTCTCGAACTCCGCCGGGGTACGCACGTCGAGCAGGCGCGGCGGACGCCCGGAGGCGATCAGCTCGCGCAGCGTCGCGGCGTCGACGGTGGCGGTACGGGTGGTCTCGGGGTTGCTCATGGTCTCCTCATTCAGGGGAAGGAACGTGGGGCCGGGCGGCGCTGGTCGCGCCGCCCGGGCCCCGGGGGATCCGGTCAGGCGCCGGGGGCCATGGCGACGCCGGCGGCCTCGGCCTGACCGAACTTGTCGTCGATCACGACGACCTCCCGGTCGGCGTTGGCCAGCAGTGAGGCGGCGGCCGTGGCGCGGTAGCCGGATCCGCAGTGCACCCAGACGACGCCGGCCGGTACCTCGTCCATCCGCCTCGGCAGGTCCGGCAGCGGGATGTGCACGGCACCGTCGACGTGGCCCTCGCGCCACTCGTTCGTCATCCGGACGTCGAGCACGACATCGGGCGCCGGCAGGCCGCCGGGCACGGTGCCGCCGCGGGCCGCGGCCAGGGCCGCGAAGTCGGCGGTGCGTAGCTCGCGTACCTGTTCGCGGTCGACCGCCCACTGGTCGGTCCCGCCGGTGGCCTGCGCGGCCGGCCGGCCGATGCCGATCCGGACCAGTTCGCGCTGGGCGTCGGCGACCTGCCCCGGCGTCTCCGCCAGCAGGGTGATCGGGACGCCCCAGTCGATCAGCCAGCCGAGCCAGGTCGACATCGGGCCGTCGAGGCCGAGGCTCACGGTGCCGGCGAGGTGCGACGCGGCGTACGCCTTGCGGTGCCGCAGGTCGACGACCCACTGGCCGTCGGCGATCCGCTTCCGCAGCTCCGCGGCGTCCGCCCGGCTGACCGGGGTCAGGTCGACCGGCGCGGGACCGGCGAAGTTGGCCACCCCCACGTGGGCGTAGTAGGCGGGATAGGCGTCCAGACCGGCGAGCGTCTCGGTGACGAAGTCGTCCGCGGCCAGCCGCAGCACCTGGTTCACCTGCTTCTCGCGTCCGATCGTCGACTCCGGGGCGTCGGACTGGCCGGCGGAGCAGAAGCTCCCGAAGCCGTGGGTCGGCCACACCTGCGCCCCGTCGGGGAGGAGGTCGGCGAGCCGCTGCGCCGAGGCGTACTGGCGGTGGGCCAGGTCGTGGGCGTGCTGCTTGCCCAGCAGGTCGGTACGGCCGGTGGTGCCGAACAGCAGCGATCCGCCGGTGAAGACGCCCACCGGCCGCCAGTCGCCGGCCGTGGCCTCGTCGAGGACGTACGAGAGGTGGTGGAAGGTGTGGCCCGGCGTGGCCACCACCCGCAGCCGCAGCGTGTCGGAGACCGCCACCTCGTCGCCGTCCGAGACGGGCATCCGGTCGAAGCCGACCTCGTCGGCCGCCGCGACCAGATAGTGCGCACCCGTGACGCGGGCGAGTTCCAGCCCACCGGAGACGTAGTCGTTGTGGATGTGCGTCTCCACGACATGGGTGACCCGGACGCCCTTCGCACCGGCCAGGTACAGGACGCGGTCGATGTCGCGCTGCGGGTCGACGACGATGCCCATCCGGCCGTCGGAGGCCAGGTAGCTCCGGTCGCCGAGCGACGAGGTCGAGATGACGGAGATGTCCAGTGTCATCGGGTGCTCCTCTCCATACCGCTATATACCCCCAGGGGTATATAGCAGGCGGACTGATGTGACGCGGGCTACCCGTCCGCGCCACCCTCAAGCGGCGCGGACGGTGGAGATCGTGGTCAGGACAGGGCCAGGAACAGCTTCTCCAGCTCGTCCTCGGTCATCTCGGGCTGCTCACCCTTCTCCCGGGCGGTGTTGCAGTGCCGCATCCCGGAGGCGATGAGCTTGTAGCCGGCCCGGTCCAGAGCCTTGGAGACGGCGGCGAGCTGGGTCAGCGTGGCCCGGCAGTCCTCGCCGTTCTCCATCATCTCGATCACCGCGTTGAGCTGCCCACGTGCACGCTTGAGTCGGGTCAGCGCGTCGGTCGTCATCTCGGGTCGTAGCTTCACGTCCTCACCTCCACCGTAACCATACCCAGGGGGGTACCGATCGCCTAGCCCGGGTGGGATCCCGCGCGCTGGCTACACCGGGTCCTCGGGACATCGACGGAACGCTTATCCTGTGCCGGCCACCGAGCGGAGGAGACCCGATGCCGTCGCGGCAGGACCAGTTGCACTCCTACCAGTTCACCATCCAGCGGGCGGTGGCCGCACTGGTGATGCGTGAGACCGACCCGGTGCAGTCGCCGTTCCGGCGGTTGGCCGGCGCCGGGCTGGCCAGCGTCCTGGTGGCGGCGATCGTGCTGGGTGGTTTCGCCCTCTACGGGCTGTTCGCCGGCGGCGGGACCAAGTGGCGCGACGCCGGCGCGGTGATCGTGGAGAAGGAGTCCGGCGCCCGGTTCGTCTACCGGGAGCAGAAACTGCATCCCGTGCTCAACTACGCGTCGGCCCTGCTCATCATCGGCGCGGACCGTCCGAAGACCGTGCTGGTGTCCCGCCGGTCGATCGAGGGCGTGCCGCGCGGCCTGCCGCTGGGCATCGCCGACGCGCCGGACTCGTTGCCCGCCGCGAGGCGCCTCGCCGACACCCCGTGGACGGTCTGCTCCGTGGCCGGCCTCGACCCCGACCGTGCGGCGCCCCGCTCGGCGGTGCTGATCGGTGTCTCCGGCGGCGGTGGCCGGGCGCTCGGCGAGGACGGGCTGCTCCTCCGTGGGCCCGACGGGGCGCTGCACCTCGTCTGGCGGCAGCGCCGCCACCTCATCCGCGACCCCGACCGCGTGCTGGCGGCGCTGGCGACCACCCGGGCCCGGGCGGTCGCGGTCGCGCCGGCCCTGCTCAACACCCTGCCGGCCGGCAGCGACCTGGCGCCGCTCGCGTTGCCCGGTGCGGGGGAGCGGTCCGACGAGGTCGACGGGGCCCGCGTCGGCGACGTCTACCTGGTCCGCAACGTCGGCAATGGCCGCCAGTACGCGGTCGCCCTCCGTGACGGACTGGCCGGCATCACCGAGATGCAGGCCAGTCTGCTGCTGGCCCGCACCGGCCAGGGTGAGCCGGAGCCGATCACCCTCGGGCGGTTCGCCGAGCTGCCGAAGGTGCCCGACCTCGCCCCGACCGGGCCGACGGCGCCGCCGGCCGTGCCACCGAAGCTGGCCGCACCGGACACCGGTGCGCTCTGCGCTCGGGTCGGCGACGACGGCGGCGCGGCCGAGGTGCGCCTCGGCGTACGGCTGCCGGACCTGGCCACCACCCCGCGAACCGCGCCCGCAACGCCCGGCGGGCCGGTGCTCGCCGACCACGTCGTGGTCGAGCCGGGGCGGGGTGCGGTCGTGGAGTCGGTGGCCGCGCCGGGCGCGACCGGCGGTGCGGTGTCAGTGGTCACCGACCTCGGCCGTCGTTACGTGCTGGCCGGCGGGGACGTGCTCGGCATGCTCGGCTACTCCGGTGTCCGCCCGGCCCGCCTCCCGGCGAGCCTGGTCAGTCTCGTGCCGGCCGGGGCGACCCTCGACCCGGCCTCCGCCCGGGAGGTCGCCGCACCGGCCTGACCGCCCGCACCGTGTCCGGCCGCGACCGCGGCCCAGCCGACGGACGATTCAGCCGGCGGGCGGGATCAGTCGAGGGGCGCGATCAGCCGGCGGGCCGTCGCTCAGGCGGCGGGGCGGCGCAGCACGGTGACGGCGAAGTCGCTCTCCTCGTGCCAGGGCCGCAGGTCCCAGGTGGCGAAGCGGTGCTCCCGGCGCAGTCCGGCCGCGTCGGTGTCGGCGTCGAAGTCGGCCAGTCGGTAGCCCCGGTCCAGGCCGAAGCCGACCAGCGCCACCCCGTCGGGCCGTAGGTGCGCGGCGACGCGGCGGAGCACCTCCGGCTCGGTGCCGGGTGCCACGAACGCCATCACGTTTCCGGCCACCACCGCGGCGTCGAACGGCTCGGGCTCCCCGGCCGCCGCCAGGTCCAGCTCGGCCAGGTCGGCGACCAGCCAGTGGGGGTCGGGGTGGTCGGCGCGGGCCGCCTCGACCAGCGCCGGGTCGGCGTCCACCCCGACGACGGTGTGGCCGCGCGCGGCGAGCGCGGCGCCGACCCGGCCGGTGCCGCAGCCGGCGTCGAGGATCCGGGAACCGGGAGCGACCATGGCGTCGACCAGTCGGGCCTCCCCGGCCAGGTCCACCCCGTCGGCCGCCAGCCGGCGGAACCGGTCGATGTACCACTGCGTGTGCTCGGGACCGGTCTCGGTCACCCAGCGGGTCGGCTTGCCCATGGCGCCACCGTAACCGCTCCCCGGGGAGCGCGAGCCGGCACCGGGGAGGCCGTGGACAAGATCACGCTGCACCCGTGAGGTAGTGGCCTCGCGGGCGCCGCGAGGCCACTACCTCCCTGATCGTGCACGATCTTGCGGGGCGCGGGCCGGGCGGGCGCGCGCCGGTCAGCCCTTCTCCGCGCCGCTGGTCAGGCCCTCGGTGAGCAGCCGTTCGCTGGCGAAGAAGAGGATCACGATGGGCAGGGTGAGGATGACCGAGCCGGCCATCAGCACCGTCTTGGGCACCTCCACCCCGTCGGCGAGCTGCGCCAGCCCCAGCGACACCGTCCACCGGTTCGGCTTGTCGACCAGGAACAGCAGCGCGAAGAGGAACTCGTTCCAGGCGATCATGAAGTCGTACAGGGCGACCGCCATGATCGACGGCGCGGCCAGGGGCAGGCTGACCCGCCGGATGATGCCGAGCCGCCCTGCCCCGTCGATCGCCGCCGACTCCTCCAGGCTCACCGGGATCGTCTCGAAGTAGTTCTTCAGCATGTACACCGAGACCGGCAGCGTCTGCGAGATGTAGACGAGGACCAGCCCGAACAGCGACCCGCGCAGCCCGACCCGGGTGAACACCACGAACAGCGGGATCGCGATGACGATCGACGGGAACAGGTAGACCGCCAGGAACAGCACGTCGACCTGCCGCCGACCGAAGAACCGCAGCCGGGAGACCGCGTACGCGCCGGGGATCGCCACCACCAGCGTCAGGATCGTCGCCGCCACGGCGACCAGGCCGCTGTTGCGCATGAAGGTGAGGAAACCCTGGCCGCCGTCCTCGGCGGCCTTGAGGACCTCGGCGTACGTCTCGACGGTCAGCTCGCCCAGCCCCACGACCAGGGAACCGGGGTCGAGCAGCAGGCGCTCGATGGGGCGCACCGAGAGCACCAGCATGTAGTAGAAGGGGAAGAGGGTCACCAGCAGGAAGACGGCGACGACCAGGCGGCGCAGCCAGCGCAGGCCGACCGTCTCGATCCGGTCCCGGTCCATCAGTCGGCCCTCCGTCCGCCGAAGAAGCGCAGGTAGACCGCGACGAAGACGATGAGCACCACGGCCAGCACGACCGCCTGCGCCGCCGCCGCGCCGATGTCGGTACGCGCGGTGAGGAAGGTGTAGACCCGGACGCTGACCACCTCGGTGCCGGCCGCGCCGCCGGTGAGCAGGTAGACGTCGTCGAACTTGTTGAACGTCATGATGAACCGCAGCACGCCGAGCAGGGCGATCACCGGGAGCAGTTGGGGCAGCAGGATGTGCCGGAACCGCTGGGTGGGGGTGGCCCCGTCGACCCGGGACGCCTCCTCCAGCTCACCCGGGACCGCCTGGAGCCGGGCGAGCAGGAACAGGAACGCGAACGGGAAGTAGCGCCACGCCTCGAAGGCGATGACCGTGGCCAGGGCGGTGGACTCCTGGGACAGGAACGCGACCGGCGTGTCCCAGCCGAGGAACCGACGCCCCCAGTCGTTGACGATGCCGAGCTGCGGATCCAGCATCACCTGCCAGACGAAGGTGACCGCGACGACCGGCGCCACGTACGGCAGCAGCATCGAGGCGCGGACCAGGGTGCGGCCCCTGAAGGGTCGGCGGACGACCAGTGCCGCCGCCAGGCCGAGGAGGATCGAGCCGGCGGTGCTGCCGACGCTGTAGACCAGGGTCGTCCAGAGGGTGTCGGCGAACCCCGGTGTGTTGAGCACCCGGTCGATGTTGTCCAGCGTGAACTCGCCGAACAGGCCGGTCTTGCGCAGGGTGGCGAGGCGTACGCGCTGGAAGGCCAGCACCACCGTCCACACGATCGGTACGCCGATCACCGCGATCGTGACCAGCAGGGTCGGCGCGACCAGCGCGAGCCCGGCGCGGGACTCCCGCTGGCGCAGCGTCAGCGGCCCCCGCCGGCGGGCCGGGGCCGGCCGCTCCCGGGTGGGGGAGCGGCCGGTACCGGGCGCGGTGGTGGTCAATTGACGCCCGCCTTGATCGCCTCCACGTCCTTGCGGGCCCGTCCGGCCGCCGCCGCCGCGTCGGACTTGCCGGAGACGACGTCGGCCAGCGCCTTGGGCACCGGAAGCTCGCCGAGGATCGCGCCGACGAGCTTGCCCTGGCCCTGGGTCAGGCCCCAGCGGGAGAAGGTGTCCGGGCTGCGGCGCAGCTCGGCGAGCACCTGGTCGCCGTAGACCTCGGCCAGGGGCTTCTTCGCGTCCACGCCGGCCTGGCTGGTGTTCCAGGCGGTGAGGAACTTCTCCGGCTCCCCGCCGGTGCCCTTGCGGACCGGGAAGCGGCCCTCGGGGGACATGCCGAACCAGCGCGGGTAGCCGTCGTCCAGCATGTACTCCACGAAGGACTTCGCCGAGTCGGCGGCGGCGCCGTCGAGCACCGCCCAGGAGCTGATCTCACCGTACTGGGCCGGTTCGGTGCCGTTCGGCCCCTTGATCGCGGTCACGAATCCGCTGTTCTTCGCGAGCCACGTGGGGTCGGCCTGGCACTGCGGGCAGGTCGGTCTGGCGTCGTTGCGCAGGCCGGCCAGCTCGTCGAGGATGAACGGCGACCACACCAGCATCGCCGCCTTGCCCGCGAAGTAGGTGGCCCGGGTGGTGTCGACGTCCTGCGCGCCCTTCACCGAGCTGGTGCGCATGAGGTCGCCGTAGAAGCGGAACGCCTCGACGCACTCCGGCGAGTCGAGTTTCACCGCCCCCGAATCGTCGGTGAGCTGACAGTTGTTGGCCAGTGCGAGGTGCTCGAAGGTCTGCTGCGTGAAGACGTCGCCGGGGGCGGTCGCCGCGGTGATGCCGGCGACTCCGCCGGTGTTCAGCTTCGCCGCCGCGGCGGCGATCTTCTCGTACGTGTCGGGAGCCGGCAGCCCGGCGGCGTCGAAGAGGTCCTTGCGGTAGACCAGCAGCTGGCCCCACCCGTCGCTCGGGACGGACAGCTGCGTGTCGCCGTCGGCGGTGAGCTCCAGCGCCCGGGGGGAGAACGTCTGGCGACCCAGCGTCTCGACGACCTCCGCATTCGCCGAGGGGTGCAGCAGGTCGTTGCCGGCCAGGGTGCGGACACCGGCCAGGGAGACGGACCCGACCACGTCGGGCAGCTCGCCGGCGGCGGCGCTGGAGGCGATGAGGGACGGGAACTGGTCCTCGCTGACCGGCACCAGCTCGACGGTGACGCCGGTCTTCGCGGTGAAGTCGGCGATGATCGCCCGGGTGGCGGTGACCCGGTCGGCCACGTCCTCCAGGCTCCAGACGGTGATCTTCTTACTGTCGCTTTCGGACTCGTCGTCGCCGCAGGCCAGCAGGGTGGTCCCGGCTAGTGCCATGATCAGGGTGGCGGCGATCGTCCGCATCGGAGGTGCTGACATCGGTGGCACTCCTCTCGAAGGGTACATGACGGATTGAACCCCTTCGATTGATCAATTACAAGACATATAACGATTTTTTGCCTACGATGAAACCCAGTGCTACCGGGATGTGACTCATGGTCAACTGGGTTGTCTCTCTTGCCGGGCCTCGACAGATCAGCCTCGAGCCCGTTCCCCCGGATCCGCTCGGCCCCGGCCAGGTTCGTGTCCTCACCTGCTACTCGGGCATCTCCGCCGGCACGGAGCTGACCCTCTACCGCGGCAGCAACCCCCGGCTCAGCAAGGACTGGGACGACGTCACCCGGATGTTCGTCCCCCGCCAGACCTCGGTGCCGTACCCCCTGGTGGGTTTCGGCTACGAGGAGGTCGGTGAGATCGTCGAGGTCGCGCCGGACGTCGCCGACCGGCAACGGGGCCAGATCGTGTGGGGCATCTGGGGACACCGCGCCGAGGCGGTGCTCCCCGCCGGTGCGGTACACCCGCTGCCGGTCGGGCTCGACCCGCTCGCCGCGGTCTTCGCCCGCCCCGGCGCCATCGCCCTCACCGCCGTGCTCGCGGCCGACCTGCACCTCGGAGACTGGGTCGGGGTCTTCGGGCAGGGCGTCATCGGTCTGCTCGCCACCCGGCTCGCGGCGCTGTCCGGTGCCCGGGTGGTGGCGGTCGACCGGGTGCCCAGCCGGCTGGCGCACGCCGCCCGCCTCGGCGCGCGTACGGTCGTCGACGCCGGCACCGACTCCGCCGCCGCCGTGCTGCGCGCGGCGACCGGGGGTCGGGGTGCGGACGTCTGCCTGGAGCTGTCCGGCGCCTACCCGGCGCTGCACGAGGCGATCCGGGCCACTGCCCACGCCGGCCGCGTCGTGGCCGCCGGCTTCTACCAGGGGCAGGCCGACGGCCTCGGCCTGGGCGAGGAGTTCCACCACAACCGGATCCAGTTGGTGGCGGCCCAGGTTTCCGGGCCGACTCCGGCACCCGGCATGGCCGGCCGGTGGACCGGTGAGCGTGTCGCACGGACCTTCATGGAACTGGTGGCGGACGGCAGCGTCGACCCGCTGCCGCTGGTGAGCCACGTCGTCAACGCCAGCGCGGTGGCCGACGCGCTGGCGCTGCTCGACCGCGGTGACGGTGACGTCCTCCAAGTCGTGCTGAGGTTCTGAATGACGATTCCACTGGCCTGCCAGGAACAGCTCCTGCCGGGCACCGACCTGATCCGCAAGTACGCCCTCGCCACCGCGCTCGGCTACGACGCCGTCGAGCTGCGCGGCCGTGGTGACCTGTCGTTCGCCGGGCGGCTGCCCGAGCTGCGCCGGGCCCGTGCCGCCGGGGTGGTGATGCCCACCGTCTGCGTGGAGATGGACCACTTCATCGGGGACTTCGACCCCGAGCGGTCCCGCGACGCGGTGCGCAACCTGCGCTCGCAGTTGTCGGTCATCGCCGAGGTGGGCGGTATCGGGGCGATGACCCCGGCCGCGTGGGGGATGTTCTCCCGCCGGCTGCCGCCGTTCGACCCGCCCCGGTCGCCGGCCGGCGACCGGCAGGTCCTCGTCGACGCCCTGGGCGAGTTGGGCGAGCACGCCCGCGCCGAGGGGGTCACCCTCTTCCTGGAGCCCCTGAACCGGTACGAGGACCACATGGTCAACCGGCTCGACGACGCGGTCACCCTCTGCGCGGCGGTCGGCCTGCCCTCGGTGCGGGTGGTCGCCGACACCTTCCACATGAACATCGAGGAGGACGACGCACCCGCCGCGCTGCGCGCCGCCGCGCCGTACCTGGGCCACGTCCAGGTCAGCGACTCCAACCGCTACCAGCCCGGTGCCGGCCACCTGGACTGGCCACTGCTGCTGCGGACCCTGCTGGACATCCGCTACACCGGGTGGCTGGCGCTGGAGTGCCGGCTGCGCGGCGACCCGGTCCGGGCCCTGCAACAGGCGGCGACCGTGCTGCGGCACGCCCAGCCCCGGGCGGCGGCGGCATGACCGGGACGAGCACCGGTGCGGTGCGCGCCCCCGCGGAGCTGTGGCAGCTCGCCGTCGACACCCTGGAGAGCAACTGGGAACACGACCACACGGTGCCGTCCCGGACCCTCTACCCGCACCAGTGGAGCTGGGACTCGGCGTTCATCGCGATCGGCTGGTCCCACGTCCGTCCCGAGCGCGCCTGGCGGGAGCTGGCCAGCCTGTTCCGGGCCCAGTGGGCCGACGGGCGGGTGCCGCACATCGTGTTCAACGCGGCGCTGCCGGTCGGCTCGTACTTCCCCGGGCCGGAGTTCTGGCACTCGGCCGTCGCCGACGCCGCGCCGACCGCCGCCACGTCGGGGCTGATCCAGCCGCCGGTGCACGCGCTCGCGGCGTGGCTCGCGTACCGCCGGGCGCCGTCGGAGCAGGGCCGGTCGGAGCTGCGCCGGCTCTACCCCCGACTGCTGGCCCAGCAGCGCTACCTCGCCACCCACCGGGACGTCGCCGGCAGTGGGCTGGCGGCGGTCGTCCACCCCTGGGAGTCCGGCGTGGACAACAGCCCCGCCTGGGACGCCCCGATGGCGGCGGTGCCCGCCGACGTCGCCGTCATGTCCGCGTACCGCCGGCACGACACCGCGCACGCCGACGCCGCGCACCGCCCCACGGACCTGGACTACGCGCGCTACGTCGCGATCGTGGCCTCCTATCGGGAGCAGCGCTACCGCGACGACGGGCTCGCCGACCGGCATCCGTGGCTGGTGGAGTGTCCGCTGCTCAACGCCGCCGCGGGTGCCGCCGAACACGCCCTCGCCCGGATCGCCACGGTGGTCGGCGCGGACCCCGGTCCGCACCGGGAGCGGGCGGCGCGGATCACCGAGGCCCTCCTGCGGCGGCTGTACGACCCGGTCACCGGGACGTTCCAGCCTCGCGACCTGCGTACCGACCGGTTGATCCCGGCCCGGACGGCCCTCGGCCTGATGCCCCTGATGCTGCCCGACCTGCCCGCCCGCCCGGCGGCGACGGTGATCGAGGAGGCGTGCTCGGCCCGGTTCGGGGTGGCCCGCCGGATGGACCGGCCGCTGCCCAGTCACGACCGGACCGCACCGGACTTCGAGCCGCTGCGCTACTGGCGCGGCCCGAGCTGGTTGAACCTGGCCTGGCTGCTGCGTCGAGGGCTGCGCGACCACGGCCGGCCGGACCTCGCGGCCGGCCTGCGGCAGTCGATGATCGACCTCGTCGCGCGGTCCGGATGCCACGAGTACTTCCACCCGGACACCGGCGTCGGGCTCGGCTCACCGGCCTTCGGCTGGACCGCCGCCCTGCTGCTCGACGTCCTCGCCGACGACGACCCGGAGCGTTGACGCGCCCGGCAACGCGAAGATCGACGAGCCCGGCGCGGTCGTTTGCCGGGAGCCGATGGGGGTAAGCGCGGCGGGTCCGGTGAGGTCAGGAGGGCGGCGTGCGGTTTCCCCTTTTCGTCGACGCGGTGTCCCGCCGGTCGGGCCTTCCCACCGCGCAGGCCGCCGTGATCTCCCGCGCGGTGCTGCAGACGATGGTCGACCGGATGACCGGTGGGGACGTCGCCGACCTGGCCGGCCACCTGCCGGACGAGACCGGTGGCTACCTCGCCGAGCCGGGCCCGGGAGCGTGGGACGGTCCGGCCGAGGGGGGCGGGCCGGCGGACTTCCTGCGCCGGGTGTCCGAGCGGGCCGGGGTCGACGACGAGACGGCCCGGGTGGGCGCCGCGGCGGTCTTCGTCACCCTGCGCGAGGCGGTCACCGTCGAGGAGTTCCGCGACATGGTGGCCCAGCTGCCCCGCGACTTCGACGGCATGGCCCAGCCGATCCCGCGCCCGCCGCACGAGAGCTGAGCGGACTCACCACTGCATCGGCGGGTCCGCGAGGTCGGCCTCGGGCACCTCCTCCGGCTCGGCCACCCAGGCGGAGAAGACCGGGACACCGTGCCAGGGTCCGGCCGCCGCGCCGCCGGCACGGTCGTCGGTGGCGACGGCGACCACGGCGTACGGGTGGGCGAAGCGCAGCTCCGCGACCCGGATCACCCCCTCGGGCGGAAGGCCGGCGGCCACCCCGAAGGCGGTGACGGCGGCGGCCTCGAAGCCGAAGCGGCCGTACCGGGCCACCGCCGCCTGAGCCACCTCGAACGGCGGGTCCGGCGCGCCCAGCAGGTCACCGAGGGCGCGCGCGGCGGCGGGAAAGCCGAGGGCGGGCGCGGACAGGTCGTGGTGGTTCTCCGCCGACCACGCGGGCAGCACCGCCGCGACGGACTCGGCTCGCCCGTCGGGTGCGGATGTCCGGGTGGGCTCCTCGCATACGGTCCACAGCGGAGTGTCGCCGAGCGGGAGGTCGTAGAGGGAGCCGGCCCGGTGTCCGCCGGTGCCGGCGGCGGCCTGCGCGGCGATGTCGTGCGCGGCGGCGAGAACGTCGACCGGCGGCACGTCGGGCATCGCCGCCACCGACACCACCAGCAGTCCGGCCCCGTCGTCCGCGGGCCGGGCGGGCGCGGCGTGCACGACGACGTCCCCCGCCCGCGAGGTGCGGGCGATCCAGCACCGGTGACCGTACGGGGGTGTCCGCAGCACCCACCGCAGCGTCCCCGCCCACGGGCTGCCGGCGCCGAGGGCGTCCGCCTCGGTCACCGTGAACGGGTCGGCCCAGGAGATCCGGGTGGCCAGCGCGCTGGCCAGCACCAGCAGGGTGTCGGGCCCGACCGTGATCGGGAACCGCTCCACGAGCCCCAGGCTGTGCTCCCGGGCCCAGGCGTCCAGAGCGGACCCGTCGGGCAGCGGGCCGGTCGCCGTACGCCATGGCAGGCCCGCCGACCAGTCGTCGAGCTGGCGCGTGTCGGACCCCGGCCGGTGCCACACCCCGCTCGCGGCGCCGACCAGCGGGTGTGGATCGTCCAGCAGCGCGCGGGCGGTCGCGGCGGCGGCGTCCACGTCCATGCCGAGCACCGACTCCAGATCGTCCCGGGTCCCGGCGGTGGCGGCCGGTCCACTCAGGGCCAGCAGCAGCCAGGCGCCGAGCGGGGAGGCGACGTGGTGCCGGTCGCCGAGCGTGGCGTGCAGGCGCTCGGCGTACCGGGCGAGGGGCGGGCGCAGATCGGTCACCGCCCTACTGTGCCCGGTCCCGCGCCGTACGTCACGACCACAGCTCGAACGGTTCGTCGATCTCCTCGCCAGCCAGGAGGACGGGGAGCAGGTCCGGCAGGCGGCCCGGGTAGAACCGCTCCCGCCCGGCCACGATCTCGTCCACCGGCCACCAGCGGAAGCCGAAGTAGTCCTCCCGCTCGTACGCCAGCCGGTCCGCCTCGTCGACCTCCGGCCCGGGACCGGTGAGCCGGACCGTGACGACCACCTCGTCCTGGACGTGGCGCGTACGACGGTGCAGGAAGCTCGCCCGGCGCCGCCACGCGGGCGGTCCCACCTGCGCGGGGAGCGCCACGATGCCGCTCTCCTCGCGCAGTTCCCGGACGGCCGTGTCGAGGTACGTCTCACCCGGGTCCATCCCCCCGCCGGGCAGTTCCCACCAGGTGCCGAGCCGAGGGTGCTCGGGGTCCCGGGTGTGAAAGAGCAGCACCCGCTGGTCGGCGTCGAGGACCACCACCCGCACGGCGTGGCGCTCGATGACGGGGAAGTCGTCCGGCAGGGCAGGCGTCATGCCGTCGATCATGCCCGCACCACGCGGGATAGGCTGCCCGCCGTGGCAGGTCTTCTCAGGAACGTGGCCGCGCGTCTCGGCGGCGTCATCCCGGGGCCCCGGCGTCCCGGGCCCGCGCCCGCCCAGGTCGCCCGGCGGCGCCACGTCGCGGCGCTGCAACGGCGCGAGCTGACGTACGCGCCGGAGCCCGACGGACAGGCCGACCCGGGGGAGATCGTCTGGACCTGGGTGCCGTACGAGGACGATCCCCGGCAGGGCAAGGACCGGCCGGTGCTGGTGGTCGGCCGGCACAGCCGGACCCTGTTCGGGTTGATGCTGTCCAGCCAGAGCGAGCGGGACGGCCAGCGCCACTGGCTCGCGCTGGGGCCCGGCTCGTGGGACCGGGACAACCGCGCTAGCTGGGTACGCCTGGACCGGGTGCTGACCATGCGCGAGGACAGCATCCGGCGTGAGGGCGCGGTGCTGGACCGGCCGCGGTTCGACCGGGTGGGGCTGGCGCTGCGCACCGGCTACGGCTGGCGCTGACCGTTTCGTCGTGGCGGCCCGGCCCGGTCAGCCCGGCTCGCGGCTGGGTCCCACGGCGGCGCTGTGCGCCTCCGGCGGCGGGTACGGCTGCTCCACGAGCAGCCGGGCCAGGTGCGCGCTGTTGAGCGCGAGGGCCTTCGTGGTGCGGCCAGTGGTGTGCGGCTTGGGGTCGGGCGTCTACGTGGTCGGTCTTGTGCAGCGCCTCGCCGACCCAGTACGTCGCGCCGGCCGCCGGCCAGACCCGGGTGCCGCTGATCCGGCGACCTCCTCGACGCGGGGCCGCAGCGCCGCACGGCTGCCGGCGTAGGGGTTCAGTCGGCGAGCGGGGCGCTCTCGACCAGTTGCCGCCGCGTGCGGGCCGGTCCCAGGCTCTTGGCCCGGTACATCGCCGCGTCCGCGTGGTCGAGGGCCTCGGTGAGCTGGGTCGGCCCGGTGACCGGGGCCAGGCCCACGGACGCGGTGACCCGGAGGCTGAACCCGCCCAGCGGGATCGGCGCGGCGAGGGTTTCGCAGAGGCGACGGGTGGCGTGCTCGATCCACCGGCCGTCGACGGTCGGGGTGGTCAGCAGCCCGGCGAACTCGTCGCCGCCGAGGCGGGCCACCAGGTTGTCCCCGGCGAAGGCCGCGAACCGCTCGGCCACGCTCACCAGCACCTGGTCGCCCGCCGCGTGCCCGTAGCGGTCGTTGATCTGCTTGAAGTCGTCGAGGTCCAGGACGACGGCGATCAGGGGCCGGCCGGCCGCGTCGGTCAGCAGGGTCGTCGCGAGCCGGTAGAAGGCCCGGCGGTTGGGCAGCCCGGTGAGCGGGTCGTGGCTGGCAGCGTGCCGTTCGGCGGCGAGCTCGGCCTGGAGGAGCCCGATCTCGGCCTCGGCGTGGACCGCGCGCCGGCGCAACTGCCAGGTCGAGAGGAGAGCTCCCGCGGCGCAGATGCCGGACGCGATGGTCAACGGATCCGCCACGAGCCCTCCCGTCACGCTGTTTCCCCCGGCCTCGCCGGCGGTCGCTCGGCGCCTCCGCGCCGCGCGGTGTTTTCCCTGGTGGCAGCCCAGTTTCAGGTAACTCAAAGTGAACGGATGGGTACCGCGCACGTGCGTTATCATGCTCGCTGTCTAATGCAGATGCAATAGCAAATGCACGTGCAGGAAGCGCTTTCGTCGATGCCCGCCCCTCGTGCCAGCACCGTCTGCACACCGGGCACCGGCCGGGGCGCTCGAAGAGGAAGACGCCCATGCAGCAGCAGCCACCGAACGGCGTTCCCATCAACCAGCTCCCGCCGCTGCGTTGGCAGAAGAGTCGCCGGAGCAACCCGAGCGGCAACTGCGTCGAGCTGGCCGAACTGCCCGGCGGGGCCGGCATCGCCCTGCGCAACTCCCGTCACCCCGAGGGGCCCGCCCTGATCTACACCGTCGACGAGATCGCGGCTTTCGTCCTCGGCGCCCGTGACGGGGACTTCGACCACCTGATCGACTGACCTGCCGTCCGGCGGAAGGGACCGATTATCCGGTCCGGAGGCATTCACCTCACTGACCGTCCATGGCATGCTTACACGTCGGTCGGGTCGGCGGTGGCCCGCCCGGCATGGGTTCCGGCGTGCGGAGGGCGGCAGTGGCGATGGTTCCCGCCGAGGGAGGTCCGGCGACCGGCCCCACCGTCCTGCGCATCCTCCTCGGCGCCCAGCTGCGCCGGCTGCGCGAGTCCAGCGGAGTGACCCGCGAGGGCGCCGGATGGGAGATCCGGGCCTCCGAGTCGAAGATCAGCCGGATGGAGCTGGGCCGGGTCGGTTTCAAGGAACGCGATGTCGCCGACCTGCTCACGCTCTACGGGGTCACGGTGCCCGAGGAGCGGGACGCGCTGCTCAAGCTGGCCCGCGACGCCAACAGCCCCGGCTGGTGGCACCGGTACACCGACGTGCTGCCCACCTGGTTCCAGGCGTACCTGGGGCTGGAGGCCGCCGCGTCCCTGATCCGCACGTACGAGGTGCAGTTCGTCCCGGGACTGCTCCAGACCCGCGACTACGCGCGGGCCGTGGTGCTGCTCGGCCACGGCCGTGCCGCCCCGGGCGAGATCGAACGCCGGGTCGAGCTGCGGATGCAGCGCCAACACCTCCTGCGCCGGGAGAGCCCGCCGCAACTGTGGGTGGTGCTCGACGAGGCCGCGCTGCGCCGGCCGATCGGCGGGCCGGAGGTGATGCGCGGCCAGGTGGAGGCTCTCATCGAGGCGACCAAGTCGTCCCACATCCGCCTCCAGGTGATTCCGTTCGCCGCGGGTGGGCACGCCGCCGCCGGAGGGGCCTTCACCATCCTGCGCTTCGGCGACGCGGAGCTGCCCGACATCGTCTACATCGAACAGCTCACCAGTGCGCTCTACCTGGACAAGCGCGACGACCTCGACTACTACGCGGTGGCCATGGAGCGGCTCTGCGTGGAGGCCGAGCCGCCGGAGCGTACGCCGGAGATCCTCCATCGCATCCTGGACGACCTGTACCGGGAATGAGTCGCTCCCGGGGGCCGCGCCACGACCCGATGTGGCACTAGCATGGTCGGGTCCGGCGACAGTGGACGGACCCACCATCGCGGGTGGCACAGAGTCATGGAGGCTGCCTTGACCACCGATGCTCCAGGTGCGACGACCGGTTCCGCCCATCCCAGCGATCGCATCGACACCTCGGTCGCCCACCCGGCCCGCCGCTACAACTACTGGCTGGGTGGCAAGGACAACTTCCAGGCCGACCGCGAGTCCGGTGACGCGATGGCGGCGGCCTTCCCGACCATCCGCACGTCGGCCCTGGAGAACCGCCGTTTCCTCCAGCGTGCCGTCGGCTACCTGACCCGCGAGGCGGGCATCCGGCAGTTCCTCGACATCGGCACCGGGATCCCGACCGCGGACAACACCCACGAGGTCGCCCAGTCCATCGCGCCGGAGTCCCGGGTGGTGTACGTCGACAACGACCCGATCGTGCTGGCGCACGCCCGGGCGCTGCTGACCAGTTCGCCGCAGGGCGCGACCGCCTACATCGACGCCGACCTGCGGGACCCGGAGAAGATCCTCGACCACCCCGACCTGCGGCGCACCATCGACCTGTCCCAGCCGGTCGCGCTGATGCTGGTGGCCATCCTGCACTTCGTGCCCGACGGCGACGACCCGTACGCGGTGGTCCGGCGGCTGCTCGACGCGCTGCCGGACGGCAGTTACCTGGCCGCCTCGCACGCCACGCACGACTACCTGCCGCCGCAGGTCGCCGCCGAGGCGAGGGCGGCTGCCAAGGGTGGCGGTCCGCACGGTGTGATCAACCTGCGCAGCCTGGACGAGTTCACCCGCTTCTTCGACGGGCTCCACGTGGTGGAGCCGGGCATCACCTCGGTGGCCGAGTGGCGTGCCGAGGGTGCCCCGCAGCCCCGCCCGTCGGTCGCCGAGGTCAGCATGTACGGGGCTGTCGCCCGCGTGTCCTGACCCGCTCGCGCGCCCATCGCACCCCGTCCGGCCTCGGCCCGGCGGGGTGCGTCGTTTTTCTCCCGGCGTCCGGTATTGACCGGCGGTGGTCACTGTCGCTAATCTCTGGATCGATACAGAAAGCTGAATCGATCCAGAAGCCAGCGAGAGGTGACCGTGAAGCCGACACTCCAGGCCGTCGCCGACGCCGTGGGCGTTTCGCGGAGCACCGTCTCCAACGCGTACTGCCGGCCCGACCAGCTCTCCGCCGCGCTGCGGGAGCGGATCCTGGAGACCGCCCGGCAGATCGGTTACCCCGGGCCCAACCCCACCGCCCGCTCGCTGCGGCGCGGCGTCGTCGGGGCGGTCGGGGTGCTGTTCACGTCCCAGCTGTCGTACGCCTTCACGGACCCCTTCGCGGTCCGCTTCCTGGCCGGCGTCGCGTCGGCGGCCGAGCGGCACGGCACCGGGCTGCTGCTCGTGCCGCTGCCGGCCGACGCCGCCGGCGCCCGGCGCGCGGTGGACAACGCCGGAGTCGACGGCTTCTGCGTCTACTGCGCGGGCGACGAGACCGCGGCCCTCGACGCGATCCGTGCCCGCAACCTGCCCTTCGTCACCACCGCGCCGCGCGTGGACGCCGGCCCTGCCGACCGTTACGTCGCGATCGACGAGCGGGCCGCGGCCCGCTCGGCCGCCGCCCACGTGGCCGCCCTCGGCCACCGCCGGGTCGCGCTGCTCGGCGACACCGTCCTGCCCGACGCGCCCCCCGGCGAGCTGCGGCTCGCCGACGTCGCCGACGTCCCGCACCCCACGACCCGCGGCCGGCTCACCGGCTTCGCCGACGCGTTCGCCGAGGTCGGCGTGGCCTGGCCGGAGCTGACCCTGCTCACCGCGGCCGGCAACAGCCGGACGGCCGGCGCTCGGGCCGTGGCCGCCGTCCTCGCCGCCCCCGACCGCCCGACGGCGATCCTCGCCTGCTCCGACGTCCTGGCCCTCGGCGTCCTGGGCGCCCTCGCCGCCGCCGGCGGGCCGCCGTGCGCGGTGACCGGCTTCGACGATGTCGCCGAGGCCGCCGCAGCCGGTCTGACCACCGTGCGGCAGCCCGCCGAGGAGAAGGGCCGGCTCGCCGCCGAACTTCTGCTCGACCCCCCCGAGGACCCGGTCGCCGGCCACGTCCTGCTCCCCACCGAACTCGTCGTCCGGACCTCCACCGGACCTGTCCCGAGGAGATGACCATGGAACAGCCCACCGGGTACGTCGTCGCCGTCGACGCGGTGCTCCGGCACGTCAACTCGGCGCGCCCGGATGCGCCGGTCCGTCCGGACCGCCCCCGCCGCGCGCCGCTCGCGCCGACCCGGCGCGTCGCCGCGAGCGCCCTGCGCCGCCTCGCCGATCGCATCCAACCCGCACCGGTGCCCGCCACACCCCGCTGCTCCTGACACCGTCCGGCGTCGCGTCTGCCCCGCGGAACGGCCGACGTCGTCCACGGTCGGGACCGGCGGGCGTGCGTCGGCGTTACCCCGGCCACTCCGGGCGTCGGCCGAAAGCGGGACCATCCACGGCTAAGAGCACCTAACCGGGCACGGCGGGTGGTGACTGCCGGCATCGACCAGGCAGACTGGGCGCCTATGTCGCCGTTCACGACCAGCCTTCGGCTGCACGACCGCTACGTCCTGCGCGAGCGCATCGGCCGCGGCGGGATGTCCGAGGTGTGGCGCGCCGACGACGAGGTCCTGCACCGGCCCGTCGCGGTGAAGGCCCTCGCCGGGGAACTCGCCACCGACCCGCAGCTGCGGGCCACCATCCAGCGGGAGGCCCGCGCCGCCGCACGGCTGAGCCACCCGCACGTCACCCAGGTGTACGACTACGGCGAGGCGACCCTCGCCGGCGGTGTCGTCGTGCCGTACCTGGTGATGGAACTGGTCGAGGGGCGCAACCTCGCCGACCGGCTCACCAGCGGCCCGCTGCCCTGGCCGGAGGCCGTCCGGATGGCCGGACAGGTCGCCGCCGCGCTCGCCGCCGCCCACCGCATCGGCGTCGTGCACCGCGACATCAAGCCGGGCAACGTGATGCTGACCGACACCGGTGCGAAGGTGCTCGACTTCGGTATCGCCGCGCTCGCCGGGCCGCACCACCCGCTCGCCGGCCAGACCGGCGAGTTGCTGATGGGTACGCCCGCGTACTTCGCGCCGGAGCGGATGCGTCCCGGGCCCCCCGATCCGGCCAGCGACGTCTACGCCCTGGGCGCGCTTCTCTACCGCACCCTCACCGGCCGCGCCCCCCGGCCCGTGCAGACCTGGGAGGACGCCCTCGAGGTGCACACCCGGCGGACGCCGGTGCCGCCGCTGCGGGTGCCCGGTCTCCCCGCCGACGTCGCCGGGCTCGTCCTGGCCTGCCTCGACGCCGACCCCGCCCGCCGGCCCGGCGCCGGGCACCTCGCCACCCGCTTCGGCGCTGCGCGGCCGACCGACCAGGACACGGCCGTCCTGCCGTCGGCGGCCGACGGAGCGCCGGGCCGCGACGCCGCCGTCGGTGCGGCGGTGGCGCACCCCCCGACCCTCGTCGACCGTTCGGTGACGCCGGCCGCCCCACCCGTCGCTGCCGGCCGTGCGACCCCGCGTCCCGTCCCGGCGGCACCGCCCCGCCGGCGCTCGAACGGGCCGATCGCCGCGCTGGTCGCCGCCGGCCTCGCCCTGCTCGTGGGCCTGGTCGCGGTGCTGACCCTCGACAACGACCGCGACCGGCCCACCACGGCCGGACCGGCCGCTCCGTCGAGCACGGCCCCCACCGAGGCGCCGAGCAGCTCCGCTCCACCGGCACCCGCCACGTCGGCCCCGCCGCCGGTCACCGCCCGACCGGCGCAGGTCAGCCTGCGGCAGCTGGCCGGCGAGTTCGCCGCCGTGCTCCTGCAGGCACGCAGGGACGGTCAGATCGACCCGAAGACGGCCGAGGAGGTGGCGGACAAGCTCGCCGAACTGAGCCGGAGCAAGCCGAAGGACCGCGACAAGCGTGTCCAGGACCTGCGGGAGCGGCTGGTGGAGGCGGTCGAGGACAACCGCCTCTCCCCCCAGGTCGCGTCCCAGCTCGACGCCCTGCTCGACCGGGTCGACACGACCTCCGGCGGGAGCGGGCAGGACGACGACTGAGCGTCGTCGAGGCCCGCGTCGAAGGGGGTGCGACGCGCGCCGGCCCCTCAGCCGAGGACCGCCCCGACGACCTCGCCCGGCCCGGTGCCCGCCCGGGCCAGCACCGTACCGTCCGGCGACCAGATCGCCGACCGGCCGGCCGTCCGGATGAAACCGCCGCCGGTCGGCCCGGCGCAGCTCGCCACCGCCACGTACACCCCGTGGGTGGTGGCGATCCGGACCGCCCGCTCGTCCTGGACCGCCGCGTCCCGGGCCAGGTCGACCATCGACGCCACGTACACGTCGACGCCGGGCGTGATCGTCCGCGCCGCCTGCTCCGGCACGCCGGTGTCCTTGCAGATCGCCAGGCCGAGCCGCCAACCGTCGACGTCGAGCACCGCCGGAGCGTCGCCGGGGGAGAAGCGGCCGGGCTCCGCGCCACCGAGGAACATCTTCCGGTACGCCACCCGCGCCCCGGTGCCGTCCACGGCGAGCGTGGCGATGTGGTCGCCGCGCACCGGTGCGCCGGCCAGCGCGAGCGTGCCGGTGTCGGCGCACGCCGCCACCAGCGCCGCCAACCGCGGATCGTCCTCGGGGACCACGGGTGCGTCCAGCTCGTACCCGGTCAGCGACAGCTCGGGGAACACCACCACCCGGGCGCCGGCCGCGCGGACCGCGGCGGCGTGGTGGGCCGCGTTCGCGGCGACGTCGTACGCCCGGCACGGTGGCTGGGCGACGGCGATCCGCAACGACGTACGCACCGTCGGCTCCTCTCCCCGCGACGACCCGCAGCATAGGCGGTGGGCCTCGTGGCGGGCTCTCAGGAACGGTTCGTAGCGTGTAGCCCATGTCTCGCACCGCGCACGCCCTGCTCGCCGCCGGCACCACCACGGGGGAGGCCGCTCCGCCGCAGGACGGCCTGGTCGGCTACGTCACCGACCTGGTCGAGCGGCTCGGCGGACCCGGCGCGGGCCTGGCCGTCGCCCTGGAGAACCTTTTTCCCCCGATCCCCAGCGAGGTGATCCTTCCGCTCGCCGGCTTCGTCGCCGGCCAGGGCCGGATGAGCGTGGTGAGCGCGATCTTCTGGACCACCCTCGGATCGCTGGTCGGCGCCCTCGCCCTGTACTGGATCGGCGCGGCTCTGGGCCGGGAGCGGGTGCGGGCGATCGTCGAGCGGCTGCCGCTGGTGAAGCTCACCGACGTCGACCGCACGGAGGAGTGGTTCCTGCGGCACGGCACCAAGGCGGTGTTCTTCGGGCGGATGATCCCGATCTTCCGGAGTCTCATCTCCATCCCCGCCGGGGTGGAGCGGATGCCGGTGCGGACGTTCGTCGTCTACACCACGTTGGGCAGCCTGATCTGGAACAGCACGTTCGTGATGGCCGGGTACCTGCTCGGGGACAACTGGCACCTCGTCGAGGGGTACGTCGGCGTGCTCCAGAACGTCGTCATCCTCGCGGTCGTGGCGGCTGTCGGCTGGTTCGTGGTGTCCCGGATCATCCGGACCCGCCGCGCGGCCGCCGTCCCCGTGGAACCGGAGACGCCACCCGTCGGGTCGCACGGCGTGCCCGACCCCGCCGGCCGCGGCACGCTCTACCGCAGTGCCTGGTCCGACGCGCCCTCGTCGCGTGACCGCGACGGCGTCCGCTGACGGCGGTCGGCGTGGTGTCCGTCACGTGGGGGTGGGGAAGGCGGAGTCGGGGTAGCGTGTTGAGTCGGGTGTCGGTGTGTCCAGTGTCCCCGGGCCTCACCTAAATCGCCGTCGCGGAATACCGTTCGGCTGGAGCCGCGCCGTGCCACTCGCCGAGAGGCGACCTGCACACCGACACCTCGTGCCGCCCCCGGCGCCCGTCAGGGCTCCGGGGGCGGCACTGTCTTCGCCACCCTTGAGGCCGGCGCTCCCGCTCACCGCGGGGGTCGTTAACGGTCAGCGCAGCGGTGGCTTTGGTGCTCATGAGCGTGCTAAGTCACCTTGTGAACGTGAAGGAGTGGGCGGCGGCGCCGGCGTTTCGTACGCGACCGCGCGGCGGCGTTACGCGGACGGGGCGCTGCCCGTTGCCAAGTACCGGCTCGGACGGCTCGTCATGGTCGGCGAGCCGCTGACTGCCGTGCCGCAGGCGGGGCGGGTTGTCGTCTACGCACGTGTGTCGTTGGCCGGTCAGAGACCCGACCGGGACCGGCAGGTCGCCCGGGTCACCATGTGGGCCACGAGCCAGCAGCTTTCCGTGTCGCGCGTGGGAACCGAGGTCGGCTCGGCGCTCAACGGACATCGCAAGAAGTTCCTCGCTCTGCTGCGCGACCCTGCCGTGTCGACGATCGTGGTCGAGCACCGTGACAGGTTCGTCCGCTTCGGTGCCGAGTGTGTCGAGGCGGCCCTCGCGGCGCAGGGCCGCCGGCTGCTGGTGGTTGATCCGGCCGTGGTGGACGATGACCTCGTGGGTGACGTTACCGAGATTCTGACGTCGTCGTGTGCTCGCCTGTACGGCCGCCGCGCCGCAGCGAATCGCGCCCGCCGCGCGGTCGAAGCCGCCACGCAGGACGCCCCGTCGTGAAGGCGATCCAGGCGTACCGGTTCGCGCTTGACCTCACTCCGTCGCAGGAACGTGCGGTGCTCGCGCACGCCGGCGCGGCGCGGGTCGCGCACAACTGGGCCCTGGCACGGGTGAAGGCGGTCATGGACCAGCGGGTTGCGGAACGTTCCTACGGCGTCCCGGACGAGCAGCTGACCCAGGTGGTGTCGTGGTCGCTTCCCGCCCTGCGCAAAGCGTGGAACGTCGCCAAGCAGGACGTGGCGCCGTGGTGGCGGGAGTGCTCGAAGGAGGCGTTCAACACCGGCTTGGACGCCCTGGCCAGGGCGTTGAAGAACTGGTCCGACTCCCGATCCGGGAAGCGCGCGGGCCGGCCGGTGGGGTTTCCCCGGTTCAAGTCCCGACGCCGTGCCACCCCTGCCGTGCGGTTCACCACCGGCGCGATCCGCGTCGAGCCGGACCGCAAACATGTGGTGCTGCCCCGACTGGGCCGGTTGAAGCTGCACGAGTCGGCCCGCAAACTCGCCCGCCGCGTCGAGGCCGGCACCGCCCGGATCATGTCCGCGACTGTGCGCCGTGACGGCGGACGCTGGCACGTCGCGTTCTGTGTCGAGGTCGACCGCGCTGAACGCGCTCCGGCCCGGCCTGGCTCGGTGATCGGTGTGGACCTCGGCATCACGCACCTCGCGACGCTGTCCACCGGCGAGCTGGTAGCGAACCCGCGACACCTCGCCCACGCGCAGTCACGGCTACGGGCACTCGGGCGGGCTCTGTCTCGCAAGGTGGGTCCGGATCGGCGTACCGGCCGGCGTCCGTCGAATCGGTGGCGGCGCGCTCAGGCTCGGCTCGGGCGTGCGCACGCTCGGGTCGCCCATCTGCGCCGCGACGGGCTGCACAAGCTCACCACTCGACTGACCCGCGAGCACGGCGTGATCGTGGTCGAAGACCTCCACGTCACCGGAATGCTGCGCAACCGGCGTCTGGCCCGGCACATCGCCGACGCCGGGTTCGCCGAACTGCGCCGCCAACTCGCCTACAAGACCACCTGGAACGGTGGCCGGCTGCTCGTGGCCGACCGCTGGTATCCATCCTCGAAAACCTGTTCGGCATGCGGCGCAGTGAAAGCCAAACTCGCCCTGTCCGAACGTAAATACGAGTGCCAGGCTTGCGGCGTGGGCCTGGACCGGGACCTCAACGCCGCCCGTAACCTGGCCGCGCTCGCGGCCAACGCAGCAACCGCCGGGAGTGGCCCGGTGGCAGGACGTGGAGCCGACCTTAAAGACCCCGCTCACGGGGCCGGTGGCCGTGAAACGTCAACCCGGCACCGCGCACGCGGATCAGACCGGGACCGTCCCACCGCAAGGCGGGACTACCTTCAACCCTGTGCTCGCTAGAGCGCACTGAAAGGTAACGGATGCGACAGTGATGGTGGATCGGATCGGGACGCCGAGGAGGTCGCGTGACACCGGAAGCGAGCTGGGCGGATTCCCCCGGTGTGGTCGTCCTGCCCAGCGGTGCCGTCGTGCGCGGACGCCGCATCGGGGACCCGGCCGCCGTGCCCGCGGACTTCGCCCTGCTGCTGGCGGACGGGCCGCTGCCGGCGTGGCCGCACCGGCGGATCCGGTGGCCGGACTTCTGGGTGCCGGTGGACCGGGCCGACGCCCTCGACGCGCTGCGGGAGGCGCTGCGCCGGGCCCACGCGGGCGAGCGGGTCGAGGTGGCCTGCCGCGGTGGTACCGGCCGGACCGGGACGGCCCTGGCCGCCCTCGCCGTCCTCGATGGGCTGCCGGCCGGGGAGGCCGTGCCGTGGGTACGCGCGCACTACCGCCCCCGCGCGGTGGAGACGCCCTGGCAGCGGCGCTGGCTGCGGGGTATCGCCTAGGGTCCGTGTCTCAGCGCAGCACCAGCAGGTCGAGGTGGTCCACGACGGGGCCCGTGACGTGCGGTGCGGCGGCCCGCAGCCGGGCCACCCCCGCCTCGTACTCCGCGTCGCTGATCAGTTGCAGGGGCGTGTGGGCCTGCCGGTCCAGGCGTCGCGCGAAGTCGGCCAGGGACGTGGCGGTGGTCTGCGCGACCGGCTCCACGCTGCTCACCGGGAACCCGGCCGCCGCGAACGCGGTGCGCACGCGGGCCAGATCGGGGTACGTGCGCAGCACCCGCATCGCCTCGGGGAACCAGTGGAACAGGCCGATCCGCTGGTGCCGGCCGGGGAACGGCGAGCGGACGAGCACCGGTGCGCCGGGCCGGAGCACCCGGCGCAGTTCCCGGGCCGCCGCGTCGAGGTCCGGGATGTGGTGCACCATCGTGGACAGCCAGGCGGCGTCGACGCTGGAGTCGCGCAGGGGCAGCGCGGTGGCGTCCCCGGCGAGCAGGGGCCGGTGGGCGCAGCGGTCCCGCATCGACGCGGCCGGTTCCACCGCCACCACCCGTACGCCGAACCACTCGGTGAAGGCCGACGCCCACGCCCCGGTGCCGGCGCCCAGGTCCAGGAGCGTGGTGGTCGTGCGGAGGCGCAGGTGGTGGTGCACCGCGTGCCGCCAGCGATCCAGGCTCGCCGGGGGCAGCTCGCGGGTGGCGGCGAACGCCGCCGAATCGGTGTCGTCGTAGGAGATCAGAGCCACGGCCATCACCTCGCCACCGTCGCCGGGAGATCCGGGCGATCGTTGCTCCGGTTCTAGTCGGAGGGTGACGCCGTGGACAACGGCTTGTGAGGAAGTACGCAGGGTATTGACGGGGACGGGCGGCGCCGGGAGCCGAGCGCCGCCCGTCGGTCGTCGCCGGGTCAGTTCAGGGTGCAGGTGGCGAGTGCGTCGAGGTTCGGCCGCTGGCCACCGGCCCGGTTGATGTCGATCTCGATGCGGTCCAGGACGGCGGTCCGCTTGCTCTTCAGCGGGCCGAGGATGGCGTTCTGGACGAAGTTCGGCCCGCCTTCCGGCTTGACCGCCAGCCGGGCCAGGCGGGCGTTGGCGTTGGCGATCTCCCGGTCCAGGTTGCCCAGTTCCCGCTCGACGCCGGCCGCCGCCGCGGCGGGGATCGCGGGCAGCTTGTCGCTGACGCTCGGGCAGTTCACCGTACGCGCACCGGCGACGCCGCCCGCGTCGCCGGTGTTCCCGTTCCCCGCGTTGTCCGCGCCGTTCAGGACGCACCCGGCGAGGGACTCCAGGCCGGCCGGGGCCGTGCCGCCGACGCGGGTGATGTTCAGCCGGATCCGGTCGAGCACCGCGCGCCGCTTGCCGGCGATGTCGTTGAGCTGGTTGGCCGCCTGCCCCGGCTCCCGGGCCAGCCGGGCGTTGACGTTGACGATCTGCTGCTCCAGGTTGCGCAGCTCCTGATCCACGCCGGCCCGAGCGGCGGCCGGTACGGCACCGACCCTGTCGGCCACCGACGGGCAGCTCACCGTGACCGCGCCGGCGGCCCGCGTGCCCCGGCTGTTCTCACCGGCGGAGGCCAACTGCAGTCCCGCGCCGAGCAGCAGGGCGGCGACGGCGCCGATCCCGCCGAGCTTGAGGACGGCCTGTTTCTGCGTACGCGTGACCATGCACCTCATCCTTGGTGTGACCGCGCGCGGGCCGACGGTGGGTGTCGGACCACCCTGGGCGCGGTGTGACGGGAGGACGTCGGAACGGCGACGGCGGCCGGCGAGAATTCGCGCCGCGTCGGTGGAACGGTTCCCTGGCCTCCCTCGAACGTTCGGCGGAGGTCCCGGGATCGCTCCCACCGCGACCCGGATCCGTCCGCTGCTTCCGGCGATGGATACGGGGGTGGGGGTCGGAAGGTTCAACGGGAATCGCGCGGCCGAAGCGCTAGACAAGCGAACAGCACTTCGTGAATACTAGTACGTAGTTCGAGGGGGAGTACCCGCCACCGGACGCGCCGCCGTCAGTACGGATCCACACCGGTCCCGGCGGTGCGGGCCGCCGCCACGGCGGTTCGGGGAGACCTTCGGCCCGCTCGCCGGCGACGTGCGCCGGCCGGTCGAAGGGAGTCCAATGTCCTTCCCCGTCCCGTGGTGGGCCTGGGTGGCGCTGACCGTCGCCATCGCCCTCATGCTCGCCGTGGACCTGTTCCTGCACCGCGACAACCACGTCATCGGCTTCCGCGAGGCGGCGGTCTGGTCGGCCATCTGGATCGCTGCCGGGCTCGCCTTCGGTGTCCTGCTCTGGCTGTGGCAGGGCGACGAGGCGGCCGGTGCCTACTACGCCGGCTACCTCATCGAGAAGGCGCTCTCCGTCGACAACGTCTTCGTCTTCGCGCTGATCTTCACCTACTTCGCGGTGCCCCCGGCGTACCAGCACAAGGTGCTCTTCTGGGGTGTCGTCGGCGCGCTGCTGTTCCGCCTGGTGTTCATCTTCGTCGGCGCGGAACTGCTGGAGACGTTCTTCTGGACCGCGTACGTGTTCGGTGCCTTCCTGCTCTACACCGGCTGGAAGATGGCCTTCCAGCACGACCAGGAGATCCACCCCGACCGCAACCTGGTCGTCCGCGCGGTCCGCCGGATCGTCCCCACCGACGCCCGCTACCACGGGGAGCGCTTCTTCGTCCGGATCGACGGCAAGCGGGTGGCGACGCTGCTGTTCGTCGTGCTGATCGCGGTCGAGGCCACCGACCTCATCTTCGCCGTCGACTCGGTCGCCGCAGTCCTGGCGATCACCACCAGCACCTTCATCGTCTGGACCGCGAACGCCTTCGCCGTCCTCGGCCTGCGCAGCCTCTACTTCTGCCTGGCCGGACTGCTGCGCCGCTTCACCAAGCTGCACTACGGGCTGGCGTTCCTGTTCGCCTTCGCCGGGGTGAAGCTGATCCTGTCGGAGACCCCGGTCGGGAAGCTGCCCATCCCGGTCACCCTCGGCGTCATCGTCGCCACCCTCGCCGCGTCGATCGTCTGGAGCCTGGCCGCCACCCGGAACGCTCCGGTGGCGGACAGCGACGCCGGCCCCCGTACGCCCGTCGGTTCCTGACCGATCCGATCATTTGGCTCCCGGCATTCGGGACCCGGAGAAATCTTGGTGGCGAACGGCCCCTCCAGGGGCCATCCCGTACCAAGATCTCCGAAGGCCGGGCGGGGTCAACCACGCCCACGACGCCGATCTTGCCGACTAGGGTCAGGGGCATGAGAGCTCGGCTGCTGGCGGCCACGGCGACCGCCGTTCTCCTGCCCGGCGCGCTGGTCCCGGCCACACCGGCCGGGGCGTCGGCGAACCCCGCGCGAACGCACCGGTCCACGTCCCCGAAAGCCCCCGCGGCTCCGGGAGCGCCGGACGTGGCGGACCAGGCGGGGGACCCGGCGGCGCGTACTCCGGTCGGATCGGGCGCGGCGGACATGCCGTGCCCGCGCGTGCCGGCACCCCGCGTGTCCCGCCCGCCGCGTCCCGCACCACCCCCGGCGGTGCCGGCGGAGCGGGCGGTCGGCGGGCCGGCGCTGGCCACCGCCGGGCTGGTCATCCCCGCCGGGGTCACCCGGCCGCCCGGGGTGACCGCGACGTCGTGGCTGGTCGCGGACCTCGACACCGGGCAGGTGCTGGGCGGCTGCGGCCCGCACGAGTACGGCACCCCGGCGAGCGTGCAGAAGCTGCTGCTCGCGGCCACGATGCTGCCCCGCCTCGACCCGAACCAGGTCGTCACCGTCACCGACGAGGACATGGACATCGAGCCGGGCTCGTCGGCGGTGGGGTTGGTGGCCGGCGGTCGCTACCGGGTGGAGACGGTGTGGCTGGGGCTGCTGCTGCAGTCCGGCAACGAGGCCGCCAACGTGCTGGCCCGCCTCGGCGGCGGATCCGACGGGGCGGCCGGCGGCGTCCGCGCCATGAACGAGTACGCGCACCGCCTCGGCGCGCGGCAGACCCACGCGGTGACCCCGTCCGGGCTGGACGGCCGGGGCCAGTTCACCAGCGCGTACGACCTGGCGCTGATCGCCCGGGCGTGCTTCGCCGACCCGACCTTCCGGCGGTACGCGCTGACCGAGACCCACCTGATCCCCGCCCAGCGGGTGCACCGCACCAAGGGATTCGAGATCCAGAACGAGAACCAGCTCATCTACCGCTATCCCGGTGCGCTGGGCGGCAAGACCGGCTTCACCGACCTCGCGCGGCACACGTACGTCGGTGCGGCCGAACGGAACGGGCGCCGCCTGGTGGTGACCCTGCTCGGCGCCGAGCCGCAGCCGGCCCGAGGCTGGGAGCAGGGTGCCGCCCTGCTGGACTGGGGCTTCTCCCTGCCGCGGACCGCCACCGTGGGTCGCCTCGTCGACCCGGGCGAGCTGGACGCCTCCCCGTCCGCCCCGCCGCCACCGGTCGCCACCGGGGACGCCCGGCAGGCGGCCGCCAGCGGTCCCCTCGGCGGCGGGCCGAGCGTGCCGTGGCCGGCCCTCGGCGCGGTGGCCGGCGGTGCGGTCCTGGTGGCCCTGCTCCTGCGTCGCCGGGTGGTACGGCAGCGGTACGACCGCCGCCCGTGACGCGCTGCCGGGGGACCTCCCGGCGGCCCGGCCCGGTCGCCCGGCGTACGCCCGCATCCGTCGGCATGGCCGCGCTGCTGGCGGTGGCCGTCCTGGCCGGCGCCTGCGACCGCCCGGCACCCGAGCCCGAGCCCACGGCGACGGGCGCGCCCACGCCGGCGCCCGACCTGGTGGTGCTCACCGACGTCGACCCGCGCATCCGCACCGACATCCGGTACGCCACGGCGCACACCTTCGTCGGCCGTCCCGTCGCCGGCTACGACGAACCGCTGTGCCTGCTCACCCGGCCCGCCGCGGAGGCGCTGCGCCGGGCGCAGGACGCCGCGCTCGCCCGGAACCGCAGCCTGAAGGTGTACGACTGCTACCGGCCGCAGAGCGCCGTCGACGACTTCGTGGCGTGGGGGCGGAGGCCGGGGGAGGAGCAGGCCAAGGGCGAGTTCTACCCGCGGGTCGCCAAGTCGGAGCTGTTCGACCGGGGGTATCTCGGCGCGCCCACCGCGCACAGCCGGGGCAGCACCGTCGACCTGACGCTCGTCGACGTGCCCACGCCCCCGCAGCCGGCGTACGACCCGGGTCGGCCCCTCGTGCCGTGCACCGCGCCGCGGGCGCAGCGGTTCCCGGACAACAGCGTCGACATGGGAACCGGCTTCGACTGCTTCGACCCGCTCGCCCACACCGACAGCCGGGGCGTGGACGCGACCGCGCGGGCCAACCGGCACCTGCTGCGTAGCCTCATGACCGACGCCGGGTTCGTCAACTACGACCGTGAGTGGTGGCACTACCGCTACCGCGACGAGCCGTACCCGGACCGGTACTTCGACGTGCCGGTCGCCCGCTCCTCCGCCCGCTGAGGCATGATCACTCCTCCACGGCCCGCGGGGCCGCCGGAGGAGGAGGTGTCGACGTGCCCACCGAGCGGATCGGTCCACCGGTCGTCGGGGACGAGCGGGAGATGATGCGGGCGTTCCTCGACTACCACCGGGCCACCCTGGCCTGGAAGTGCGACGGCCTCACCGACGAGGAACTGCGGCGGCGGTCCATGCCCCCCTCCACGCTGTCGCTGCTCGGCCTGGTGCGGCACATGGCCGAGGTGGAGCGCACCTGGTTCCGGCGGGTGATCGCCGGCGAGGACATCGGGTTGGTCTGGTCGGACTCCGGTGACTTCCAGGCGGCGTACGACGCGCGGGACGCGACCCGCTCCGAGGCGTTCGCCGCCTGGCAGGACGAGGTGGAGCACTCCCGCCGGATCGAGCGGGAGGCCGACTCGCTGGACGTGACCGGCTACAACGCCCGGTGGGACGACACCGTGTCACTGCGGCTGGTGATGCTGCACCTCATGCACGAGTACGCCCGGCACAACGGGCACGCCGACCTCATCCGGGAGGGCGTCGACGGCACCGTGGGCGCCTGACCGCTCCGCCGCCCGGGGGACCGGACCGCCGACCCGCCGCCGGGGGACCTCCGGCCCTGCCCCGCCGCACCCCACGGGAGCAGCGTGGGAGGTGACGACGGCGGAAGGAGGAGCCATGAAAGCACTCGTCTACGACGGCCCCGGAAACAGGTCCTGGACGGACGTCCCACGCCCGACCATCGTCTCCCCGCGGGACGCGGTCATCCGCGTGGACGCCGTAACGATCTGCGGCACCGATCTGCACATCCTCGGCGGCGACGTGCCCGAGGTCCAGCCCGGCCGGGTGCTCGGCCACGAGGCGGTCGGCACCGTGGTGGAGATCGGCGAGGGGGTGGCCGGCCTGGCCGTGGGCGACCGGGTCCTCGCCTCGTGCATCTCCGCGTGCGGGACCTGCCGCTACTGCCGGGAGGGCAGCTACGGGCAGTGCCTCGGCGGTGGCGGCTGGATCCTCGGGCACACGGTCGACGGCGTGCAGGCCGAGTACGCCCGCATCCCGTTCGCGGACCTGTCCACGTACAAGCTGCCGGAGACGGTGTCGGACGAGGCCGCGGTGCTGCTCGCGGACATCCTGCCCACCTCGTACGAGGTCGGTGTGCTGAACGGGCAGGTGCGTCCCGGCGACACCGTGGTGATCGTGGGCGCCGGACCGATCGGGCTGGCCGCGATCCTCACCGCGAGGCTCTTCTCCCCGGCGCACATCGTCGTGGTGGACAAGGCGCAGAGTCGCCTGGAGGCCGCCAAACAGTTCGGCGCGGACGTCACGGTCTCCGCCGACGACGACCCACGCGCGGTCGTCCGCGAGCTGACCGGTGGTCTCGGCGCCGACGTGGCGATCGAGGCGGTCGGCGTGCCGGCCACGTTCGAGCTGTGCGCCGCGCTGGTCCGGCCCGGTGGCCGGGTCGCCAACGTCGGCGTGCACGGCCGGCCGGCGACGCTGCACCTGGAGGACCTCTGGATCCGCAACGTCACCATCACGACCGGCCTGGTCGACACGCGCACCACGCCCCGGCTGCTCGACATGCTGGTGGCGGGGCAGTTCGACACCGGGCAGATGGTCACCCACCGGTTCCCGCTGGAGGAGATCATGCGGGCGTACGACGTGTTCGCCAGCCCGGCCGAGACCGGCGCGCTGAAGGTGGTGCTCAGCCGCGGCTGACCGCCCACGGCCCGGGCGGCGGGGTTCACGCCCCGCCGGCCGGCCGGTGCCGCAGTGGCAGCCACTCCAGCACGTCCTGGATCGTCGCGTCCCAGTACGCCCAGTCGTGCGCGCCGGGGGAGAACTCCACGGTGAGCGGGACGCCCCGCCGGCGGGCGGTGTCGACGAACTGCCGGTTGTCGTCGTACAGGAAGTCCTCCGTGCCGCAGGCGACGTAGAGTGCGGGACCGTCGGTGCCGTCCGCGCCGTACCGGTCCAGCAGCGCCACGGTGTCGTCGTCGGTGCCGGCCACCGCGCGCTCGCCGAAGACGGTGTGCCAGACGCGCGGGTCCACGGGGTGCGTGGGGTCGTGCCGGCGGTTGGCGACGTTCAGGGCGCCGGAGAGGCTGGCCGCCGCGGCGAACCGGTCCGGGTCCCGCAGCGCCCACTTGACCGCTCCGTAGCCGCCCATCGACAGGCCCGCGACGAAGGTGTCCTCCCGGGCGTCGGAGAGCCGGAAGAAGTCGTGGCACAGGGCCGGCAGTTCCTCGCTGAGAAAGGTCCAGTAGCGGTTGCCGTGCTCCTCGTCGCAGTAGAAGCTGCGACCCACCTGCGGCATGACGACGGCCAGGCCGAGCGGCGCGACGTACCGCTCGATCGACGTGCGGCGCAGCCAGATCGTGTCGTCGTCGGTGAGGCCGTGCAGCAGGTAGAGCACCGGCGGGTCGCCGGCCGGGGCGCTGCCGGCCATGCCGATCTGCGACGAGGCGCGCTGGGGCAGGATCACCGTCAGGGACGTGTTGAGGCCGAGCACCTCGGAGTAGCAGTCAACGCGCATCAGGGCCACGGCGGCCGATGCTACGCGATCGGTCAGGTCCAGTAGAGGATACGGCAGCCCGGCACCCGGGCGGCCAGCTCCCGCTCGAACCACGTACGCAGCTCGGTCATCACCTCGCGCGGGTACACGTACTTCACCGCGCCGAACTTCCCGTACTTGCGGCGGCGGGACTCCTCGTCCATCTCCAGCCGGGTGCGCGGGTACCAGCCGAGCAGCACCTCCTTGCTGCCCGGGGTGAACCGGTGTGTGATCAGCTCGGCGGTCAGGTCCAGGCCGGGCACCCCGGCCACGGCCGTCGCGACGTGGTCGAGCAGTGCGCCGTAGTGCTCCGGCCAGTCGGGCAGCGGCATGATCGGGGCGATGGTCAGGCCGACCGGGTAGCCGTCGAGGGCCAGCCGGCGCAGCGCCGCGAGCCGGTCCGGCACGGTGGCGGTGCCGCCCTCCAGGCGCGTGCTGACCGGTGCGGCGTTGACGCTGAAGCGCACCCGGGTGCGCCCGGCGTGCGGCAGGCCCACGAACGTGTCCACGTCGGCGTACTTGGTGGTCCAGCGCAGTTGCACCGGCGCCTCCCAGGCGGCGAAGTGCTCCACGGCCCGCCGCCAACTCCCGGTCAGGTGCTCCAGCGCCAGGGGGTCGGTGTAGCAGGACGCCTCGAACGTGGTGCCCTCCTCGGCCCGCTCGGCGCTGCGGCTGGTCACCGTGCCCCGGCCGGCGTAGTCGGCCAACCCGGCGAGGATGCCCTCGAGGTCCGCGTACACCCGGGTGACCGGCGGGCCGGACAGCGAACCGGCGAGGTAGCAGTACTGGCAGTGCGCCGGGCAGCCCTCCGCCAGGTCGAACCGCCAGTCCGCGCTCGGTGCGATCGGTTGCAGCTTCCGGCGCGACGGTGGGCTCACCACGATCGCCAGCGTGGCCTTCGCCCGCGCGTACGTCTCCCGCTCGGTCTCGCCGCGGATCCCGGTCAGGCGGTTGGCGCGCAACCGCTCGACCTCGATGCCGAGGGCCTCGACCCGGGCGGCGATCCGCCGTCCGTGTGGGTGGTCCAGCGCCGCCGGGGTGGCGACCACCCGCCGTGGGGTCCAGCGCCGCGCCGGCCGCGCGGCCGGTGCCAGCGCCGCCAGGTCACGCGTCGGTACGCGCTCGCCGCTGGCGTCGTGCGGCGCCGGAGGTACGTCCACGGCGAGCGGCTCGTCGACGTCCACGGCCTCGGTGTCCGGCCTCATCCGACCGGGGTACCCCTTGCCGGTGCGATCCCACCTGCCGGCCGGCACGGCGGCGCGCCCGGTCCGGGAACCGGGCACGCCGCACGGTGGGGATCAGTAGTTGAGGGAGCAGGGCTCGTCGCGTACGTGATTCGCGACCCGTTGGTGCACCACTCTGCGGTCGGCTGCCGCCAGGAGGCGGCCCAGTGAGCGGACCCGCGTGGCGCTCAGCGGTCCGGGCTGTCCGCCGGCGCCATCACCCGCAGCGCGTTCGGGGCCAGGCCGACGCGTACCGGTGTCCGGCCGTGCAGCTCGCCGTCGACCTCGACACCCGCCGGCCGGTCGGTCTCCAGCCACAGCTCGTCGACGGCGAGGAACGGCGCGTCGCCCAGCGTCCGGCGGTGACCCGTCGCCGCGTTGCGCGCGGTGTGCCGCAGCAGGTCCCGCCGGGTCGCACCGCCCACCGGGTACGCCACCAGCAGCCGGTCGTCGGCGTTGGCGTCCGCCGTGATCGGGCGGCCGGCGTGGAAGCCGCCGTTGGCCACGTACAGCTGGTGGGTGACGAACTCGTGCACGGTGCCGCCGGCCCGGACGGTTGCCCGCAGCGGACGGTGGCGGGTCAGCAGCGCCAACGCGGTCGCCGGGTACGCGAGCCGCCCGGTGGCCCGCTTCAGCCGCGGCGGGGTCCGGAGCATGATGTCCGCCGACAGGCCCACACCGACGTGGTTGGTGAACGGCACGTCACCGGCGAGCCCCAGGTCCAGGTCGATGACCTTGCCCTCGGTCAGCACCGCCACCGCGCCGTCCAGGTGCAACGGGATGCCCACCGTACGCGCGAAGTTGTTCGTGGTCCCGAGCGGCAGCAGGCCCATCGCGACGTCGGTGTGCGCGAGCAGGCGCGCGGCGGTGCTCAGCGTCCCGTCGCCGCCGCCCGCGACGAGCAGGTCCGGCCTGAGGTCGAGGGCGGCCGAGAGGCTGCGCTCCAGTTGGCCGGGCCGGTCGACGGGAAACTCTCCGAGCAGGTCGAACCCGGCCGCCGCGAGCCGCGTCCGGGCCCGTTCGTAGTGGTGGCGGCCCCGGCGGGAGCGGGCGTTGACGACCAGGGCCGCGCGCCGGTCCCGCCGGACGGCCTCGGTCAGCTCCCGCTTGCTCCGCATGGCACCGACCCTATCGCCGGCCGGGGCGGCAATATCCATTGCGGTCACCGCACGCCCGACCTAGCGTTGTCCGCACGTTGTCGACCGACGAGCCGCAGGGGAGGGACATCGTGGAGCAGCGCACCGGACCATCGCGCACACGTACGGTCCCGCGTGGCGGCGGACGGTCGGACACCGCTCTGCGAAATCCACGCCCGCGCCGGTCGTGCCCGGCGGCGTGACGCACGTCCACACCTGACGCGTCACCCCGCCGACCCGACCGCGGCGTCCCTTCCGCACGCCTGACGTGGCGGAACCCTCCCAGCCGTGCCGGCTGACGACTTCCGGTCGCCGTCGAAAGACGGGCGGCGAGCCGACGACCCGAGGAGACAACCATGGGCTACACCCCGCTGGCGGGCACCCGCGCGCCCGTCCGCGTCTGGACCGACCCGTACGCCATCGAGGCGCAGGCGGCGAAGCAGCTGCGCAACATCGGCGCTCTGCCCTGGGTGGAGGGCGTCGCCGTGATGCCCGACGTCCACTTCGGCAAGGGCGCGACGGTCGGCTCGGTCATCGCGATGCGGCAGGCCGTGTCCCCGGCCGCGGTCGGTGTCGACATCGGCTGCGGCATGTCGGCCGTCCGTACGTCGCTGACCGCCGCGGACCTGCCGGACGACCTGGCCGGGCTGCGCTCGGCCGTCGAGGCGGTCATCCCGGTCGGCTTCGCCAAGCGGGACGACCCGGTCGACCCCCGCCGCGTCCGGGGCCTGGAGCAGGCCGGCTGGGACGACTTCTGGCGGCGGTTCGGCACCCTCGACCGGCGGGTCGCGCAGCTGGAGCACCGGGCCCGGCACCAGATGGGCACCCTCGGCGGTGGCAACCACTTCGTCGAGGTCTGCCTGGAGCAGGGCGGCGCCGACGCCGGCCGGGTGTGGCTGATGCTGCACTCCGGCTCCCGCAACATCGGCAAGGAACTCGCCGAGCGGCACATGGCGGTGGCGCGGCACCTGCCGCACAACGTCGACCTGCCCGACCGGGACCTCGCGGTCTTCCTCGCCGGCACCCCGGAGATGGAGGCGTACCGCCGGGACCTGTGGTGGGCGCAGGAGTACGCGCGGCGCAACCGGGCCGTCATGCTCGCCCTGCTCTGCGGTGTGGTGCGGGAGGCGTTCCCGCAGGCCGGGTTCGACGAGCCGATCAGCTGCCACCACAACTACGTGGCCGAGGAGACCTACGGCGGCGTGGACGTGCTGGTCACCGGCAAGGGCGCGATCCGGGCCGGCCGGGGGGACCTGGGCATCATCCCCGGGTCGATGGGCACCGGCTCGTACATCGTGCGCGGCAAGGGCAACCCGGACGCGTACTGCTCGGCCTCGCACGGGGCCGGGCGGCGGATGTCGCGGGCGCAGGCGAAGCGGACGTACAGCACCGCCGACCTTGTCGCGCAGACCGCCGGGGTGGAGTGCCGCAAGGACGCCGGGGTGGTCGACGAGATCCCCGGCGCGTACAAGGACATCACCGAGGTGATGGCGCAGCAGGAGGACCTGGTCGAGGTGGTCGCCCACCTCAAGCAGGTGGTCTGCGTGAAGGGCTGACGGCCGTCCCGCCCTGGCCCGGTCGACCGTCGCGGAGCGGGCGTAAACCAGTGGAGCAACACCGCTGTGCGCCACTACCGTTCTGCCGAACGACATCGTCTGAGTCGAGGACACGCCGTTGTACACCCTGTGAGACCTCCCGAGCGCTGATTCGTGGCGCGTCGCCTGTGTGCGCCGCGCTCCCTCTTGCTGCGGACTTCTCACTGGAAACGGTGTACTTCTATGCTCACAAACTGGGTGGTCGTGCCCACCTGCCTGCCGCTCGTTCTCTGCCGGTGCCACGCGCGCGCGTCCGAGCGCTTCCCCGCAAGCGGCACCCTTCGTCTGATCGACGTCATCACGGACGGCGAACTCGTTTCGACAGTCCGGTACAGAGGCGAGCTCTCTTCGATCTCACCTGCACGCTCAGGCGCTGAGGCGTCGACCGGCGCCCGTCGGGGGCGGGCGCCGGTCGACGCGTACGGGGACGTCAGGCGTACGGGACGCAGACGTCCCAGCCGGGCGTCCACCCGGACAGTTCCGTGGCGGGCGCGACCGTGGCCGCGCCGATCGTGGTGCCCGCGTCGCCGTCGGCCCCGATGGTGACCGTACGGCCGCCGGGGTAGCCGCTCCCGTCGTCGGTGAACGTGCGGACGATGCCGCCGTCGGGGCGGTCCGTCCACGAGGTCCGGCCGTCGGCGGCCGGGGTGCCGGCCGGGGTACGCGGACCGAAGTACTCGGTGAGCACCTGCTCGACCGTCTCCGGCCGGGGTGGTGGCATCGGCTCGTCCGACTGCCGGCACTCCGGCCAGGAGCGGACGGCGACCGTGTCGGGGCGGTCCGACCGCCACAGCCGTTCCTCGACGAGGCTGCCGCCCGTCCGGGTCTCGAAGCGCATCGCGTCGAGGATTCCGTCGTGGTGGGCGAGGTGGACGCTCACCCGGGTCTCGTACGCCGCGCCGCCGGGCTCGTGCGAGGTCTCGGTGAAGGCGACGACGGTGACCTCGCCGGCCGGCCGGGCCGGCGCCGGTGTCGCGGCGCAGGCGGTGAGCGCCAGCAGGGCGGTGCCCGCGGCGAGAAGCGCGGTCCTGGTCACGTGCTGCCTCCCTGGGGGCGGTGGGCGCCCGCCCCGCCCCCAGTCGTGTCGGGGCGGGCGCCCGGTTCCGGCGTACGTGGTCAGCAGGAGCGGCGGACGGATCCGCTGTTCCTGATCTGGACGGCGCGCGGGAAGCCGCCGTTGCGGCCCACGTACATCCGGTAGTTGAAGGTGCCCAACTTGCAGGCCTTGACGGTGTACTCCTTCGTGCCCGACGAGCCCGCGAAGGCGTCGCGGCCGGCGATCCGGGTCCAGCCGTGCCAGCGGTGGACCTGCATGCCGTACCAGACCTGCCAGCCCGAGCAGTTGACCGTCTTCACCTTGCCCTTGATCGGTCCCCGCGTGGTGACCTTGTACGGCGTGATGGCGCAGCCCTGGATCGCGAGCGTCCCGACCGGCGCGGAGACGGTCCGGACGGGCGCGGCGTCGGCCCGCGGTGCCTCCGATGCCGACGCCGACGCCGGTGTGGCCGCGACGGCGAGCGAGCCGCTGAGGAGCACTCCTGCGGTGAGTGCGCCGATCCGGCTTCCGATGGTGCGCATGTCTGCCCTCCTGGCAGTGGTGTTCCGGGCCGGCGGGGAACCGGTGTGGTTCGCGTCCCCGGACCCGGCGTCGTCGCCGTGTCCCGGGGTGGGGACGGGACGTCCGACCGCCGGCCCTGTGTCGTCCCACCGCTTTTGTAGTCGCCGCGTTGATTGGTCGGGCCACTCCGACCAGGCGATCAATCAACTCCGGACAGGCGTGTGGCGCCCGGGGTGGGGGCCACCTGAACGGACCCTTGATCCATTCGGGAGGATGCGACGTGACACTCCATGATGGATTCGGCTCGGAGCGTGAGGAGTACCGTCAGCGTGGCCCGTCAGGAACGACCGGTGGACCCGGGTGCCGGCCCCCTTCAGGCGTTCGCCTATGACCTGCGCAAGGTGCGGGTCGAGGCGGGCAACCCCACCTACCGCGCGCTGGCCCGTGCGGCCGGCTACAGCGCGACGACGCTGTCGGAGGCCGCGAACGGGCTGCGGAAGCCGACCCTGGAGGTGGTGCTCGCGTACGTCGGGGCCTGCGGGGGCGACGTCGAGGACTGGCGGCGGCGCTGGCACGACCTCGACGACGAGGTGACCCGGGCAGCCGCCGCGCCGACCGGTCCCGACGAGGCGGACGAGACAGGCCCTCCCGCGCGCCCGACCGCGCCGCCGGCGCCGGATTCCACGGCGCGGCGGATGCCGTCGGGCAGCGGGCCGACGCGCCGGTGGCGACGGCCGCTGGCGTACGGTCTGGCCGGGGCCCTGGTGGCGGCGACCGCGACGGCCGGGGTGGTGCTGACCGGCGACGGCGGCGACACGCCCGTGGCGGCCCCGACGGCAGGCGGGTGCCCGCCCGGCCCCGACGCGTCGGCCGCCTTCACCGCCGAGACGTACGGCAGCGGCGTCCACGTCCGGCGCGGCCCGGCCCGGGACCACCCGGTGCTCTACACGGTCCCGCCCGGCTGCCGGATCGGGCTCGTGGGCTACTGCCTGGGGGAGAAGCTGATCGACGGTACGGCCGGAACCCCGGACGTGCGGTGGTACCGGCTGCCCGACGGCGGCGTGCTGACCTCCGCGCTGGTGCACGGCCTGCCCCCGGCCGGGATGGGTCCGGGGACCTGCCACGAGGGACTGCCCCCACCGGCGGCGATCGGGTTGACGGTGCGGCCCGCGGCGAAGGGGCGGGTGCGGCTCGCCGCCGCCGGCCCGCGCGTGGACGTCGTGGGGTTTGCCGCCCGGTTCCCCGCGGATTCCGCGCTGCCGGACACCCGGCGGTGGCACCAGATCGCCCTCGTCGACGCCGCCGCGGGCACCGACGTCGACTGGGCGGTGCCGCCGGTGATCGGGGCGGATCCGGTGCCGGTGGTCGCCGTGGCGTGCCTGGGCGGCCAGGGACCGACGGAGGTGCTGGACGCCCGGTCGGTGCGCCGTGACGGCCGCACGGTCCCGACGGTCCTGGACGGGGAGCAGCGGGCGGCGGCCGGGCGGTCCGCCTGCCGCTACCCGGACGCCGGCTGACCTCGGCGGGGCGCAACGGCGCGTGGCCGCCGGCCCGGTACGGGGTCGGCGGCCACGGGTGCGGTCGGAGTCGAGCGTCAGCCGACGTGCACCGCGCCGCCGGACGGGATCTCGTCCTTGCGCACCTTGACCAGCACCAGGGTGGCCACACCGGCGAGCAGGATCAGCCCGGCACCCCAGGCGAACGCCACCGTGTAGCCCTCGATCTGCGCCTGCGCCGCCGTGGCCTGGTTCGGGACGCGGCTGGCCAGGTACGCGGTCACCGCGCTGGTGAAGAAGGTGTTGAGCAGTGCGGTGCCCAGCGAGCCGCCGATCTGCTGGGTGGCGTTCAGCGTCGCGCTGGCCGCGCCCGCGTCGTGCTCGGGCACCCCGACCAGGGCGAGGCTGGACAGCGGCACGAACGTGAAGCCCAGCCCGAGGCCCAGCAGCACCTGGGCGGGCAGCAGGTGCGCCAGGAAGGACGTGTCCAGGTCGATCCGGGTCAGTGACAGCATGGCCGCGGCGGCCAGCATCGTGCCGGCCAGCATCAGGGGCTTGGGACCGATCCTGGGCATCAGCTGGCTGGCCACGCCGGCGGCGATCAGCACGCCGAGGGTGATCGGCAGCGAGGCGAGACCGGCCTCCAGTGGCGTGTAGCCGAGGCTGTTCTGGAAGTAGAACGTGAGGAAGAGGAACGCGCCGAACAGGCCGGCACCGACCAGGGTGGAGGTGAGGTAGGACCCGCCCCGGTTGCGGTCGAGCAGGATCCGCAGCGGCAGCAGCGGGTGGGACGAGCGCATCTCGATCACCACGAACGCGGCGAGCAGCACCACGCCGGCCGTGATGAACCCGATGGTGGCGGTGGCGTCCCACCCGTCCTCGGCGGCCCTGGTGAAGCCGTACACGAGGGACACCAGGCCGGCGGTGACCACGACGGCGCCGGGCACGTCGTAGCGGGTGTTGCCGTGTGCCCGGCTCTCCGGCACCAGCGGGATGGCGGCGAACAGCGCCACGGCGGCGATCGGGATGTTGACCAGCAGGCACCAGCGCCAGTCGGCGTACTGGGTGAGCACACCGCCGAGCAGCAGGCCGACGGCGGAGCCACCGCCGGCGATCGCCCCGTACACCGCGAAGGCCTTCGCCCGCTCGGTGGCCTGGGTGAACAGGACGGTGAGCAGCGCCAGCGAGGCCGGGGCGAGCAACGCGCCGAACGCGCCCTGAAGCGCACGGGCCGCGAAGAGCATGCCGCCGGTGGTGGCCAGGCCGCCGATGGCGGAGGCGATCGCGAAGCCGACCATGCCGACCAGGAACGTGCGCTTGCGGCCCCAGTAGTCCGCGATCCGACCGCCGAGCAGCAGCAGGCCGCCGAAGGTCAGGGTGTACGCGGTGACGACCCACTGCCGGTCGGCGTTGGAGATGCCGAGGTCGGCCTGGGCCTGCGGGAGCGCGATGTTCACGATGGTGGCGTCGAGCACCACCATCAGCTGGGAGATCGCGATGACCGCGAGGGCGATCCAGCGCCGTGGGTGCGGCGTGGACGGTGAGACCTCGGCGTCCGGCCCACCGGGCATGGTCGAGGTGGTTCCAGGCATGTCGTGCCTTCCGTGAGTGTGCGAGGTGGTCAGGTCTGCGGGCTGCGGTGGCAGAGCACGGGGATCAGCACCTGGTCGACGACCTGGGTGAGGAACTCGTCGTCGGCGGGCAGCCCGTGCGCGAGGACGCGGGACATGGTCAGCGCCGGAGCGAGGTCGTGGAACAGGTCGCGCTCGCCGGCCTCGGGCGGGATCTCGCCACGGGCGGCGGCGCGGACCAGGACGGCGGTGCTGGCCACCCGGCCGGCCGGCATGACGTGGTGGCGGATGAGCCGCTCCAGCTCGGGACTGGTGCGCATCGCGAAGGTCAGCGCCTGCATGAGGTCGGCGTCGGCGACGCAGATCGCGGCGGTGGCCCGCAGCAGCTCCAGCAGGTCTCCGCGGAGCGAGCCGGTGTCCGGTGGGGTGTGCACCCGGGTCTGCCGCTGCCGCAGGGCGTCGGCGACCAGCTCCGCCTTGCCGGGCCAGTGCCGGTAGATGGTGGCCTTGCTGACCCGTGCCCGGGCGGCGACCGCGTCGATGGTCATCCGGTCGTAGCCGACCTCGCGCAGCAGGTCGATCACGGTGGTCAGCAGGTCCGCCCCACCCGCGCCGCGTGCCGCCGGCACCACCGCCTCCGCACCGCACCGCCTGCCGACCTGCATCGCACACCCCCATGAAACGATGTCGTACTGACCCTAGTTGAGGGTGGACGTCGTTCTCAGCGTTTTATGAGGAGCGTCGCACCGTCTAGCGGAAACGGATACGTTTCGTACCGCTGAACGGGCCTCAGCCGACCAGCAGCACCGGCACCGCCACGACCTTGGTCCGGGAACCATCGGCGGGGGACACCTCGTACGCCTCCACGGTGCCGACCTGATCCCGGCCGACGCGGTAGCCGACCGTGACCCGGAAGGCGCCCCGGCAGCCGGTGCCGCAGGTGGCGGTGGTGAACGCGGTGCCCACCTCGCGGCCGGCGGCGTCGAGCACACGCACGCTGACCGTCGCCTCGAACACGTCGGCGGTGCCGGTCACGACGACCGGGGTGGTTACCCGTTGGCCGATCGTCGGGGCGGTCACCACGATGGGCGGCAGCAGGTCGGCGTACTCCGGGCGGCCGATCGGCGGTCCCGCACCGAAGCGGACCCGCCGCACCGTGGGGAACTGGGTCAGCGTGTACACCACCTGCGCCTCGGTGAGCCGCCGTACCCGGTCGTCGCCGTCGCCCGGCACCGCGCCCACCACCGCGACGCCGTCGGCGATCCGGGTGATGCCGAGGGCGGCCGGCAGGAGGGTGGCCAGGCCGGCGTCCGCCTCCACCGCCGTCGGCCCGGCGGCCAGTTCGGCCAGCGCCAGCCCCGACGTCGCCACGGTCGCCGGACGGGTACGCCGGGTCGGCGCGATGTGCCCGTCGCGGACGTACCACAGCTCGATGGTGACCGTGCCGGGCCGCGACGCCGCCGGTGCGGTCGTCGCCGGCACGGAGACCGACGGTCGGGGGACCGCGCCCGACGGCGCGGCGGTGGTCGGCGACGGCGTCGGGGACGGAGTCGGTGCGACGGCGCCGGTCGGCGGGGGAGCGGTCGGGGCCGGGCCGAGTGCGCCGGAGCGGTCCGTGGCGCAGCCGCCGGCCAGGAGAGCGACGGCCGCGACCACCGCGACGGTACGGCGCCTCACCGCGCACCGCCCGGTTCGCCTCCGGCGGTCGGCAGCTCCAGCGTGAAGCACGTGCCCACGCCCGGCGCGCTGCGCACGTCCAGCCGTGCGCCGAGCAAGCGCGCGTTCTCCCACGCGATGGCCAGCCCCAGGCCGCTGCCCCGTCCCGACCGGGCCGCGTCCACCTTGTGGAAGCGGTCGAAGATCCGCGGCAGGTGGTCGGCGGGGATGCCGGGCCCCTCGTCGCCGACCTCGACGACGACGGACGGACCAGTGGTCGTGACGGTGGCCCGGGCCTCGCCACCGCCGTGCTCCACCGCGTTGGCGACGAGGTTCGCGAGAATCCGTTCCAGCCGGCGCGGGTCGGTGGCCAGGGTGGTGGACGGTCCGGTGACCGTGACCCGGTCCACCCAGCCGCGCTGCCGTGCCAGCCCCCGCAGCAGGGCCGTGACGTCGACCGGGACGACGGTGACGACCTCCCGGCCGGCGTCCAGGCGGGAGATCTCCATCAGGTCCTCCACCAGACGGCGTAGCCGCACCACGTCGGTGACCAGCAGCTCCGCCGGCCGCCGGGCGTCGGTGGGGAGCTGGTCCAGGTGGTCGCGCAGCAGCGACGCCGCGGCCACCAGGGCGGTGACCGGCGTACGCAGTTCGTGCGCGACGTCGGCGGTGAACCGCCGCTCCCGGTCCTGGGCGCGGGACAGCGCCTCGATCTTCCCCTCCAGCGCCTCGGCCATCTCGTTGAACGACGCCGCCCACGCGCTGAACTCGTCCCGCCCGCGCACCGGCAGCCGGGTGTCGAGCAACCCCTCGGTGAGCGCCCGCGCGGCGCGACTGGCCCGGCCGACCGGCTCCAGCGTCCGCCGGGCCAGCAGGTGACCCACCCCGGCGGCGAGCAGCACCACCGACACCCAGCCGGCCAGCAGCGCGGTACGCAGCTGGTCGAGGCCGGCGGCGATGTCGTCCTCGACCGTGACCACGTACAGCTCGGCGGTGGAGCCCGGCACCCGCCCGCCGACGGTGAGCAGCCGGGGTCGTACCTCCGGCGCGGTCCGCTCGTACCCGAGCTGGCCGGCCGCGACCGTGGCCCGTAGCTGCGCCCCCAACGACGGCGCGTACCCGGGGTGTGACGGGTACGTCTCGCCGTCGACCAGCACCACGTGCCGGCCGCTGCCCTCGAAGCTGGTCAGCAGTTCGGTGCGGCGCTGCTCGGTCAACGGCGCGAACTGTCCGGCCAGGACCAGCTGGTAGCGGGCGTCGGCCGCGGCCTGCTGGAGTGAGCCGTCGAAGCGGGCCTGCCGCAGCGGCAGGTACGCGCCACCGGCGAGCAACCCGGCGGAGACTCCGGCCACGAGGAGGAAGGCGACGGTCAGCCGGCGGCGCAGTCGACCCGGCGCCACCGCTCCCGTCGCCCGCATCCCGGCACCCGGCTCAGGTCGCGGACAGCTTGTAGCCGGCCCCGCGGACGGTCCGGATCAGCCGGGGGTGCGCGGGATCCACCTCGACCTTCGCCCGCAGGCGTTGCACCGCCACGTCGACCAGCCGGGAGTCGCCGAGAAAGCCGTGCTGCCACACCTGTTCCAGCAGCAGCTCGCGGGTGAAGACCTGGCCGGGGCGGCGGGCCAGCTCCAGCAGCAACCGGAACTCGGTGGCGGTCAGCGGCAGCTCCCGCCCGTCCCGGCGGGCGGTGAAACCCGCCGGGTCGATGGTCAGCCCACCCACCTCGATCGTCGTGCGGGCCGTCGGCCCGGTGACCCGACGCAGCACCGAGCGCACCCGGGCCACCAGCTCCGGCAGGTCGAACGGCTTGCGCAGGTAGTCGTCCGCGCCGCACTCCAGACCGACCACCACGTCCACGGTGTCGGTGCGCGCGGTGAGCATGAGGATCGGCACCTGACTGGTGCGGCGGATCTCCCGGCACACCTCCAGGCCGTCCAGGCCGGGCAGCATCACGTCGAGCACGATCAGGTCGACCGGACGCGACCGCCACACCGCCAGGCCCGCGCGCCCGTCGACGGCGGTCTCCACGTGGAAGCCGGCCCGGCGCAGGCCGAGGGCGGCGACCTCCCGGATGGAGGCGTCGTCCTCGACCACCAGCAGGCGGCCGTCCATGCCGTCAGCGTAGCGCCGGGCGGGCCCGCCGTGACCTGCCGGAACGGCCGGTGTGGCGGGCCCGCCCTGGTCGGTCACCTGACCTACTCCTGCCACTGGTGGGCGACGTCGAGCACGATCCTGCTGTGCGTGCCGGGGCCGGCCAGCACGAACACCCGGAAGGGCAGCCGGGCCCGTACCCCGACGGCGAAGGTCGTGTAGCCCTCGAAGCTGCCGCCGAACACCACGTCCCGCAGGGTGCGGTACCGCAGGACGTTCGCCGCGCGGTCGCCGACCCGGTACGGCACGGTGGCCAGGTGGTCGTCGTCGTACGCCGGGGCCCGCAGCGACACCCGCAGCAGTTGGTCCCCGGCGGTGTACGGCGACAGCGCCAGCCCCTCGCCGTCGGTCCAGGTCTCCCCGTACGCGATCGAGTAGCCCTCCACCGCACCGGCGAACTCGAACACCACCCGGTCGAAGCAGTCGTGCCGGCCGGTGCGCACCGCGGCCAGGGGAGCGCCGCTCAGATCGCCGGCGGTCTTCTCCACACTGCCCCAGGTGATCCCGCAGTACGGCGACCCGGTCGCCGCGGCCCTCGTCGTACCCGTCGTCGTGCCCGTCGTCGCCGTGCCCGCGCCGGCCGTGCCGCCCCCGGCGGCCAGTCCGGCGAGCACGACCACCAGGACCGTCAGTCCATTCCTGATCCGCATGACGTCCTCCTCGGTGTGTCTCCTGTGTCACCACCTTCCGGCCGCGTCGCCGTAGCGGTGTGGGCTCCACGGTGGAGCGGCTACGCCACCGGACTTTCGCCGAGCCGTAACGGCCGGGTAACAGCTGCCGACAGGGGTCGAGATCGGGGTCGGCGTCGGTATGACGCTTCCGGTATGTCGGACATCGAGACTTCTCGATCTAACATTCGCGTACATCAATGAGTGGGCGGCCTCGGGCCGCCGATCACCGCAGGGGAGTTCGTGATGATCCGACGACAACTGCTGCGCGCGGCCGGTGCCGTGCTGGCGGCGGTGCTGGCGGCGGCCGGGGTGCAGGTCGCCACCGGCGCGCCCGCCTCCGCCGCCCGCACCGTCTACTACGACGCCAGCCGGGCCGGCGAGTTCCGCACCAACTTCGACCAGGCCGCCCAGATCTGGAACAGTCGGGTCACCAACGTCCGGCTGGTCCCCGGCACCCCGGCCAGCGTGACCATCTACGTCGACAGCGGGTGGCCGCGGGCGCAGGTGACCGGCCTCGGCTCCGGCCGGATCTGGATGGGCTGGACCGCCGTCAACCAGGGGTACGACCGCACCCGCATCGCCAGCCACGAGTTCGGCCACATCCTCGGGCTGCCCGACCGGCGTACCGGCCTCTGCTCCGACCTGATGTCCGGCAGCAGCGCGCCGATCTCGTGCCGCAACGCGTACCCCAGCTCCACCGAGGCGAGCCGGGTCAACTCCCTCTTCGCCGGCAGCCTGGCCGCGTCGCAGGCGGCACCCGCCGGCACGTACGACTTCGACGTCACGCCGTTCGTCGTCGGCGGTCGACCGGCCACCGAGAACTACCCGTGGCTGGTCTACACCTCCGGCTGCACCGGCACCCTCGTCAAGGCCAACTGGGTGGTCACCGCGCGGCACTGCTCCACGCCCTCGTCGGTGCGGGTCGGCAGCGTCAACCGCACCAGCGGCGGCACGGTGGTCGGCGTGACCCGGTCGGTCAGCCACCCGACGATCGACGTCAAGCTGCTGCAACTCTCCAGCTCGGTCGGGTACGCACCGGCACCGATCCCCAGCACCTCCGGCGCGGTCGGCACCGCCACCCGGATCATCGGCTGGGGCCTGACCTGCCCGTACCGGGGCTGCGGCTCCGCGCCGACCGTCGCACACGAACTGGACACGTCGATCGTGTCGGACAGCCGCTGCATCGGCATCAACGGCCCGTACGAGATCTGCACCAACAACACCGGCGGGAACTCCGGCGCCTGCTACGGCGACTCCGGCGGCCCGCAGGTCCGCAGGATCAACGGGGTGTGGAACCTGATCGGCGCGACCAGCCGCTCCGGCAACAACAACTCGACGTGCGCCACCGGACCGTCCATCTACGGCGACCTGCCCTCGATCCGGTCCTGGATCAACACGCAGGTCGGCGGTCTGCCGCTCTGACGTCGACCGCGACCGGCGGCGTCCGCGCGCCCCGGTCGTCCGGCCCCGCCGGACGACCGGGGCGTGTCACGCCGTCACCACTTGATCACCGGTCTGCGGTACGGTGCCCCGGACATTGAGCTCCTCCGAGGTGATTCATGCCCGCCGCCGCCGTACTCGCCCTCATCCTGGCGCTCGCTCCCGCCCCGACGCCGTCCGGCTCCACCGGCCCGGTCGGTGACCTCCTCGGAGGTGTCGGGGATCTGGTCGACGGCCTGCTGCCCGGTGGTGCCGACGCCACCCCGGCACCTTCGGCGACCCCGTCGGTCGGTTCCCCGACGGCGAGCCCGTCCGACCCGTCGCCCCCGCTGTCCCGCTCGGCCGGACCGACGCCGGGCGCGCCCCGGCCGTCCTCCGTCGCCACGGACGCGGTCCGTCGTGCGGCCGCGGTGCCGCAACGGCCGGGCCCGACGCCCGGTACCCGAGAGGGCCGCGCCGCGCCGCCGGCCGGGTCCGAGCAGGGCGCGGACCGGCGGATGGCGTACGCCGCCGGCGCCGGCGTCCTCGCGGTGGCCGCGTTGGTCCTGCTGTGGCGGCGGCGCCGTTCCGTCCCGGGCCCGGCGGTCACGCCGGCTGAAACCGGCGGTCCGACCTGGCCCGGTGTGCCGGCCGCATCCGGTCCCTCCGGTGTCGTGCCACCGTCGGACGGCGACCCGGCCCCGGACAACGTGACCCGGCTGCCCACCGACCTCAACGCCATCTACGAGCTGGGACGGCTCGACGAACGGCTCCGACAGCAACGCGAGCCCGGCACCTGACCCGGACCGACCACCACGGCCAGGTGCCAGGCGCACCTACGGGCTTTTCGGAACGTGATCGACTCGACGTCACTGACATCGGGGTGTCCGGGTGAGGTCGTCAGCCCGACGTCACTGACACCGAGTGGACACGTCGCGGACACCGAAAGGGCCGGCCCCTTGTGGGGGCCGGCCCTTTCTGGTGTGGGTCAGGAGATGTAGCCGCGGGTGGCGATCCAGTCGGCGAGGTTGTCGACGC